>JAISNH010000031.1 GCA_031276335.1 Rickettsiales bacterium | reverse complement strand
CTGAATGTTCTGCGCATAATCAACGAGCCGACGGCGGCCGCCCTCGCATACGGGCTGGACAAGAAAAAGGCCGGCACTATAGTCGTGTACGATTTGGGCGGCGGCACGTTCGACGTGTCCATACTCGAGATCGGCGACGGCGTGTTCGAGGTAAAATCCACCAACGGCGACACCTTCCTTGGCGGCGAGGATTTCGACAACCGCGTAATCGACTACCTTTCCGAGGAATTCAAGAAGGACACCGGCATCGACCTGAAGGCGGACAAGCTTGCCCTGCAGCGCCTGAAGGAGGCGGCGGAAAAGGCGAAAATCGAGCTTTCCAGCAGCATGCAGACGGACATCAACCTGCCTTTCATCACGGCGGATGCGAGCGGGCCGAAGCACCTGAACGTGAAGCTGACCCGCGCGAAGCTGGAGGCACTGGTCGGCGACCTGATCGAAAAGACGCTGGAGCCGTGCCGGAAGGCCCTGAAGGATGCGGGAATCGACAAGTCGAAAATCAACGAGGTCGTACTTGTCGGCGGGCAGACGCGCATGCCGAAGGTCGTGGAAACCGTGAAGGAATTCTTCGGCCGCGATCCGCACAAGGGCGTCAACCCCGACGAAGTGGTCGCGATCGGAGCCGCGATACAGGGCGGCGTGCTGAAGGGCGACGTGAAGGACGTGCTCCTCCTCGACGTGACTCCGCTTTCGCTCGGCATCGAAACGATGGGCGGGATATTCACGCGCCTTATCGACCGCAACACGACGATACCCACCAAGAAGTCGCAGATCTTTTCGACCGCCGAGGACGGGCAGACCGCGGTCACCATCCGCGTATTCCAGGGCGAGCGCGAAATGGCGGCGGACAACAAGCTTCTGGGCGCGTTCGACCTGGTCGGCATACCGGCCGCGCCGCGCGGCGTGCCGCAAATCGAGGTCACATTCGACATAGATGCGAACGGCATAACCCACGTGTCGGCCAAAGACAAGGGCACCGGCAAGGAACAGGCTATCGCAATCAAATCCGACGGCGGGCTTTCGGACGCGGACATAGAGCGCATGAAGAAGGACGCGGAGGCCAACGCCGAAGAGGACAAGAAGAAAAAAGAGCTTATCGAGGCCAAGAACTATGCCGAAAGCCTGGCGCACCAGACGGAAAAGCAGCTGGCCGAGAACGGCGACAAGGTGGACGCGGCCACGAAGTCCTCAATCGAATCGGCCATAAAGGACGTCCGCGACACGATCGCATCGGAGGGCGCGACGACGGAAGACATAAAGGCGAAAAGCGACGCCCTGACCCAGGCCGCGATGAAGCTGGGCGAGGCGATATACAAGGCGGCGCAGGAAAAGGCCGGCGCGCAGCCGGGCGCAGGCGCGGGTTCCGCAGACTCCGAAAAAGTCGTCGACGCGGAGTACGAGGAGAAGAAGTAACCGCCAAAAACCGCAACAAAAAGCCGGCCATAATGACCGGCTTTTATTATTCCCCCATTGCCGAGGCGGGGACAAAAACCGCCGGGCGGTGATTGCCGACGGAAAAGCCTACATCGCCAGCGCGTTTCCGCGGACGAGCGCGGCGATGCCGGAGTTCCTTTCGGAACGGGTGGAATCGGCGGAATTGACCGCATCCCTATTCCCGCCCAGGAAGGTCTCGGCCGCCCTTTTGTACGCGCTTTTGCCATAACGCTCGCGCAGGAGCCTGGAAACGTTCTGGCTTTCCGCGAACCCGCACATCAGGCCGGTCAGCCGGAAAATCAACTCGTCGTAATTGCCCTCCAGCCATTCGTCGTACTTTTCCGCGGCCGCGCCGAGGTTCGGATGAACGAAAATCAGGAGGAACAGCTCCTCCAAATCGTCGATGTTGAAGTAGGCGAGCCGCCCTACCCCGCGGACGGAGTTTATGTTCTGCCCAAGCGGCCTGGGCTTTTTGCCGGAAAGGCGCGATATCTCCGCCATTATTTCGGAAGGCGGCAGCCGGCTTTTGCCGCGCCGCACATAGCGCGCGCTCCTTTTCTCCAGCTTCGATACAAAATTCCTGAATACGCCCCGGTAGCGCAGGTCGAGCAGGTCGTGCTCGAAAAGCGCGCTCGTCACATCGTTGAACAGGTCTATGACATGCCCTATCTTCACGAAAGCATCGCGATAGGCATCCGGCACCGCCGAGGGATCCCTGTCCTTCAAGAACCGTTCAAACAGGATGTCGTCCTCGCACGGCAAAGCCTTGGCTTTTCCGGCCAGCCTATCGGCAATAGCCCGCAACGCGTCGAATGGGAATTTGAACCGCCCCGGCGGCCTTTCGATAGATTGCATGATCGCGCCCTCTTCAAATATCATAAAAAAAGTAACGCGATAATAACAGTATTATCCCGTTTGTCAAGCGCTAATTCAAGGCGAAACCGCAGGACGCCCGCGGCCGAAACTAAATCTTGTTTTCCACGAAAAGCTCGTGCTTGCGGGTTTTTTTGTCGTATTTCCTGAACGACAGCTTCTCCGCGGTGTTTGGCGATTTCGGATTGCGGTAGGTCGTATAGAACGTGCCGGTTTCCGGGTTCCTCAACTTGATCAAAATCTTTGCCGTCTTTTTCGCCATTTTTCAAATCCTCAGTTTTTCGCCGCTTTGGCCGCCTTTGCGCCCGCGATGCGCTTCTTCAGCTTCAACGCCTCGGGGGTCAGCTTCGAGTTGCCGGTATTCAAAAGGTAGGCGTCTATGCCGCCGTTCTTTTCGACCGTGCGGACGGCGCGGCTGGAAACCGACATCGAAACGCGCGCGCCCAATATCTCCGACATGAACGATACGGACTGCAGGTTCGGCAGGAACCTGCGGTTCGTCTTGATTTCCGAATGGGAAACGCTGTGCCCGGCCATGGGCTTCTTGCTTGTAATTTCGCACACTCTCGACATCATAGCTCCTTGGTTCAAAATCGACGCAGTTCGCAAGCCAGCCGCTGTTCCGAACTATACCGCCGGGGCAAAAAAGCCGGGCAAAGCTCGCCTTTTTTACAATTCGTTCTTTTCAAGTGGTGTGATGATATATTAGAAAGCCGGATTAGTCAACACTTTTCGTGCGCGCAACGG
>JAISNH010000087.1 GCA_031276335.1 Rickettsiales bacterium | reverse complement strand
CGCGCCTTACATGGTAGACGCTGAGCTGAAGAGCAAGGCGGAGGCGACCCGCGCGGCTTCGAACCACGGGTATGCGAAGTCCGGGAAAATAGCCCTGCTTACCCCGCCGCCCGCCGTCGAGGGCGACGTGATAGACTTCGTCGAAACATCTTACAGGGCCGAGGACGAGGATTTCGCCTCCGCCGTGGCAAGCGCGAAGGCGCGGCGCGGACTGCCCATCGACAACCCGGCCGGCGCGTCGTTCAGGACACTGCCTGCGGCGGCACCCGAGTTCAAGACTGTTGTCCTGCCCAAGGATGATCGGGACGTTGTAGCCGTTGGCGTCCATGCGGAAGTGAGGGCGGAGGCGAAGGCCGAAAAAGGAATTACCTTCCTTTCCGCCGTAATCTACCATTCGAACACTCAGGCCGACCTGTCCGCGAAGGACTTGAAGGCGCTGAGGCAAGTCGCGAAATTCGCGAAGGACAACGACGCGTCCATTTCGGTCGTGGGGCATGCCTCCTCGCGCACAAAGGACATGAAGGAAACCAGCCACAAGGCGGCGAACTTCGATCTTTCCGTGGCGCGCGCGGAAAAAGTCCGCGACGCACTGGTCAAAAACGGAGTGAAGGGCGCGAGGGTTTCGATTGCCGCGGTTTCCGACACAGAAAAGATTGTTAGTGAAAGCATGCCTCTTTTGGAGGCGGTCAACCGCAGGACAGAAGTTTATTTGAGCTATTAGTTCAAAAACGTCAAGGCCGGTTCCGCCGGCGTTTTCGAACCAGGAAATTCGAGCGGGAATCCGCCCCCGGCCTTCGCCGGGGCAGACCCTCGGGCCTCTGGTTTTTTTACGACTCGAAGCTTGGAATTTGATTTAGGGATTATCGTGGGAGACAAACAAGAATTCGTCGTGGACGAGAAGTCGTCCCTCAGCCGCTTCCGCTGGCGCATCGCCGAGGCCGACGAGCGCTTAGTCGCGGCCATATCCGAACGATGCAGGCTGCCCGACGTGGTGGCGAAGATAATCGCCGCGCGCGGCGTGCCGCTTGACAAGGTGGGGGACTATGTGTCCCCGTCGATTAAAAAGCTGCTTCCCGATCCGTACAAGCTCAAGGACATGGAGAAGGCGGCCGCGCGGATCGAGGCTGCGATCCTAAAGGGCGAAACGATCGGAATCTTCGGCGACTACGACGTCGACGGCGCGACTGCGGCGGCCGTGCTTTACAAATTCCTTTCCGACGCGGGCGCGAAGAAAATACACATCCATATTCCCGACCGGCAGTCGGAGGGATACGGGCTCAATTCCGACGGGCTGAAGGAATTGTTCGGGAAGGGCTGCACTCTTGTGGTTGCGGTCGATTGTGGAATCACCGGGTTCGACGCGGTGGAGATGGCCGCGGCGATGGGGCTCGATATAGTGGTTGCCGACCACCACGAGGCGGAGGCCGGGATACCGGAGGCCGCCGCAGTCGTCGATCCGAAGCAGGTGGACGACGAGAGCGGGCTTAACTACCTGGCCGCGTGCGGGGTGGTGTTCCTGCTGGCCGTCGCCCTCAACCGCCGGCTCCGCGGCAGCGGGTTTTACCGGAAAAGCGGCGCGGCCGAGCCGGATTTGTTCTCGTACCTGGATTTGGTCGCTCTCGGCACCGTGTGCGACGTGGTGCCGCTCGTCGGCGTCAACCGCGCCTTCGTGGCCGCCGGGATAAAGGTCATGCAAAAGCGGCAGAACATCGGGCTGAAGGCCCTGTGCGACATATCGGGCGTAAGCGCGCCTCCCACCGTGTTCCACCTCGGCTATGTGCTGGGGCCGCGGATAAACGCCGGCGGACGGGTCGGAAATTCCCTTATCGGCGCGCAGCTCCTTACCACGCGCAATCCCCTGACCGCCGAAAATCTCGCGACGCGCCTCAACAACTTCAACACGGAGCGGAAGGACATAGAGGCCGCGGTGCTTTCCGAGGCGTTCGAGATAATCGCCAGGGAAATAAAGCCGGACGACAATTTCATATTCATCGCTGGCAAGAACTGGCACACCGGCGTCATCGGCATAATCGCCGGGCGGATAAAGGAGCGATACAGTTTGCCTACACTGGTCGCGACGGTGGACGGCAACGGGATTGCGAACGGCTCCGGCCGCTCCATTCCGGAAATAGACCTCGGCAGCGCCATAATCAAGGCCAAGGAGCAGGGCATACTGATCGAGGGCGGCGGGCATTCTATGGCGGCCGGATTCACCCTTCGAATCGAGCGGGCCGGCGAGTTCAAGGAATTCCTGCGCGGGTACATCGAAAAATCCACCAGCTCGCGGAAAATAGTGCCCGTTCTGCGAATCGATTCGGTCATCGACATCGCCGGCATCAATAACGATCTTGTTAATAAGCTGGCGGTGCTGGAGCCGTTCGGAACGGCCAACGAGGAGCCGCGCTTCGCGGTCATGAACGCAAAGCTTTCCGGCGCGGACGCCATAGGCGGCGGAAACGTCAGGTGCTATTTTTCCTCGGACAACGGGCGGAGCGTTTCGGCCATATGCTACAAGGCGATAGGCACCGCGATTGGCGAGGCCCTGCTTTCCAAGGTCGGCGAGCGCTTCAAGATCGCCGGCAAAATCCGCGCGAACGAGTGGAACGGCCGACGCTACCTTCAATTCGTCGTCGACGACGCGGCGCCAGCACAATAAAAATCCCGGCAAGCCGCCGGGAAAATTCCTCCGCGCTTCGAAAGCAGGCTCAGAACCTGAACATGAGCCCTAGCTTCAGCATCGGGAAGTAGCCCTTCCTTACGCTGTCGAGCTCTTCATTGAATTCCCTTTGCCAGTCCGACTTCAACTGTTGAAACTTTGGGTTGTCGGCGGCCGAAGCAATCGGTATGGTGCCGCTGGTTGTGCCGTCGGTATAGGCTATGGTGCCGGATCCGCCGACCTGTATGTCTGTTTCGACGTCCGGCTTTTCCGTGAACAC
>JAISNH010000094.1 GCA_031276335.1 Rickettsiales bacterium | reverse complement strand
TTTCCGAACAGGCCGTAGCGACGGCCGCCGTCCCCACAAAATCCGCCGCGGCGGAAAAGAAAACAGCCGTCCTTGAACCGGCCGCGAAGGCCGCGCGCCCGAAACCGAAGGAGACCGCGCGAGCCGCCGCGCCGAAGAGGGGTGACAGGTTTTCCGGCGTGAAGGTGGGCGAGGGCGAGGAAGTCCTTGTTTCAGTATATCACGCGCCTACGTCGGCCTTCGTCCTGCCGGAGCCCTTGAAGAATGCGGAGGATGCGAAGCCGCTCCGTCCGGTCTTGCCGGCGCCCATGGCGGAAGAAATTCCCGGCGCCGCGTCCGCGGTTGAAACCTCAAGGGCAGAGCCGGCCCCGCGCGCCGCCAAGAAAAGCGACGATTCCCCGTTCGGGATTTCGGTGAGCTCACTTATGCCGGACGAGCTGAATATCAGGGAGATGCCCGCGGAGCAGTTCGTCGAGGTGTCGGAGGCAAAGCCGGCCCCAAGGCCCTACGTGACTATATCCCAGGCCAAGCCCTCTCCGTTCATGAAGACATTTTCCGCGATAAGCCCCGAGGGCAAGAAGAAAAAGAAGAAAGCGGAGCCGCCCCGCGAGGCGCCGGCCGCAGAGTCCGCCAAGTCCGAAAAGCAGGTTTCCGGACTGTCGCCCGATATGCTGAAGAACGAGCTGTACCGTACCTATATTTCCGAAAACGACTATCTGTCGCCGGTGGAATATGTCGGCAATTCCGGCGACGATGCCGCAGAGCCCGCACCGGAGGCGGACGCGGCGGCGGCCCTAGACGTGAAAGATGTCGCGACGCGCGTTTCGGCGGCCAAAAAATCGATACTGCTGCCGGGCGGATCGCTGAAGGTGGGCGGGCGCGAGGTGCTGCAGATGAAGCTGGACTTCGAACCCTCCAGCGCGGCCGTGACCGGAGAGTCCGTGAACGTCATCCGCTCGTTCGCGCAGATAGCGTCCGACCAGCCGACCAACTCGATCGAAATCGGACTGCCGGAGTCGGTCATGCGCGACCCGAAAAAAAAGCGGCTGACCGCCAGACGGCTCGCCATAATCTCCAACATACTCCGCTCGTCCGGCCTTGCCGACAAGCAGATATATCCGATACTGACCACCCGCGACGAAGATTCGTTCTCGTTCCGCGTAATCGGCAACGACGCGTTCGACACCATCCGCGTCGCAAAAACATACGATCCCTTCGGCGACGAGGAAAACGTGCAGGAATACAACCTGATGCGCTGGTAGGGAAAACCCGTCCTTTCACCCGATTATCGTCGCTTTCTAAAATTTTGCTAAGTCACGTACCGATACGTACGCTCCTGTCACAAAATTTTCTAGAAAGCTTGATTCTCGAGCGAAATTCATGAGTTTTCCAGTTGTATCCCTTGAAGGAGCATGTTTAAATAGCCTTATGAGAAATTTCATCAGAAAAATAGTCGACTTCGTATTTCCCCCGACCTGTCCGCTGTGCGGCGGGATGCTTTCCGGCGCCGACGGAGCATGCCCGGAATGCTTCGCGAAGCTGGAGCTGATATCGGAGCCGAAGTGCGCGTACTGCGGCAGTCCGTTCGAATTCATGCCGGACGGCGGCGCCAGGCTCGTCTGTATCCGCTGCCTGAAATCGAAGCCGAAGTTCGACCGCTGCGTTTCGGCGGCGAAGTACAACGAGGCCTCCCGCAGGATCATACTGCCGTTCAAGCACGGCGACAGGACCAACCTTTCGAAGTTCATCGCGGGCGTCATGGCCGCCTCCGGTGCGGAGCTCCTGGCTTCGGCAGACGCCATAATACCCGTGCCGATACACAGGCTCCGCATGATGAAAAGGAAATACAACCAAGCCGCGGAGATCGCAAGAAGGCTGGGCTCAATAACCGGAAAGCCGGTCATGTACGACGCCTTGGCGAGGACGAAGCGAACGCCGTCCCAAGGCCGCATGTCCGCGATCGATAGAAAACGGAACGTCAGGGGCGCCTTCGCCATCGTGAATCCGGACGCGCTGAAGGGCATGAAAATCCTGCTGGTCGACGACGTGCTGACTTCGGGCGCCACGGCGAACGAATGCGCGAAGACCCTGAAAGGCGCCGGCGCGAAAAAGGTTTTCGTCCTGACATTCGCGCGGGCCTGAATATCGCCCGGCAAGAAAGTTTTTCTATTGTATATTTCGGCGCATTCGTTTAAAATTCCGCCGTAAGGAAAAAGGCCAGCCATGAAAAAGGAAAAAATTCTTATCACCACCGCGATACCGTACGTGAACGGCCTGCCGCACCTAGGGCACCTGGCCGGGAATTTCCTGCCCGCGGACGCCTATGCGAGGTACAACCGCATGATAGGCAACGAAGTCCTGTTCATAGGCGGCACGGACGAACACGGAAGCCCGAACGAAATAGGCGCCGAGAAGGCAGGCATGGACGTCTACGACTATGTCACCAAATACCACGACATGCACCGGGCGATTTACGAGAAGTTCGAATTCTCGTTCGACTATTTCGGGCGGACGAGCTCGCCCAACTGCACCGAGCTTACCCAGCGGATCGCGCGCGAGCTTTCCGCGGCGGGCTTCATCGGAGAGCGGGAAACCGAGCAGATGTATTCCATAGACGACGGGCGCTTCCTGGCCGACCGGTACGTCGAGGGCACCTGCCCATACTGCGGATACGAGAAGGCCAGGGGCGACCAGTGCGAGATGTGCACGAAGTTGCTAGACCCGAAGGACCTTATCAATCCGCGGTCCGCGATTTCGGGCTCCCGCAACCTCGAATTCAGGAAGACGAAGCATCTCTACCTTCTGCTTTCCAAGCTGCAGGGGCAGATACGCGGCTGGGTCGATACGCGCGACTGGCAGAAACTGACCAAGGGAATCGCATACAAGTGGCTGGACGAGGGTCTGTCTGACAGGGCGATTACCCGCGACCTCAAATGGGGGGTGCCGGTGCCGCAGGACGCCTTTCCGGACATGAAGGACAAGGTGTTCTACGTGTGGTTCGACGCGCCCATAGGATACATTTCCATGACGAAGGACGCCCTCGGCGAGGGCTACAGGAAGTGGTGGATGCTTTCCGAGGGCGCGAAAGACGTGAAATACGTCGAATTCATGGGAAAGGACAACGTGCCGTTCCATTCCGTGTTCTTTCCCGGAATGCTTATCGGCACGGGGCGGGACTACAAGCTGGTCGATGAGCTGAAGGGCCTGGGCTTCCTGAACTTCGCGGGCGGGAAATTCTCAAAATCCGAGAACCGCGGAATATTCGCCGAGCAGGCCCTGGCGGAATTTGCGGCCGACTACTGGCGATATTTCCTGATGAAGAACCTGCCGGAAACGGACGACACCGACTTCACGTTCGAAAAGTTCGCCGAGGATGCGAACAAGGACCTGAACGACGTGCTGGGCAACTTCGTGCTGCGCGTGCTGAAATTTTACGCATCTAAATTCGGGACGACGGTCGCTCACGCGCCGGCCGCGGGAAAGCCAGAATCCACGGCTCGCGCGAAAATCGCGGCGCTTTCCGAAAACTACCACGCCCACATGAAGGGCATGGAGTTCAGGAAGGCCATGGCCGACATGCGCGAGGCATGGGCCGCCGGCAACGAGTATATAGATGCGGCCGCTCCGTGGAGCGCGTACAAGCAGGATCCCGAAAGCGCGGGGGAGATGCTCGTCTTCGCGATGAACCTCATGGCCGGGTTCGCCGCCCTGGCCGCGCCGTCGATGCCGGCATTCGCGGGGCGGATACTAGGCCTGTTCGGACTGTCGGCCGGAAGCTTCGACATGCCGGAAATAACGAAGGGCGCGAAATTCGAAGCTCCGGAGAAAATGTTCGAAAAGATAGACGACAAAAGGGTGGAGGAATTGAATGCGAAATACAATAAATAAGCTCGTGCTCGCCGCCATGGCGCTTTTGGCCGGATGCGGAAAGACCAACAAGGGCTCCGTGTTCGTGAAGGACGACGGATGCATATACTACAAGGGCAAGAAGGTGTACACCTGCGCATGGCGCAGGATGTTCACGCGCGAAAACAAGATGTATCCGTACGATGACCTCGACAAGTGCATGTCGCGGGCGGAAAGCGTCGCCGCGAATTCCCGCCTTAGCCCCACCGGGATATTCATCTCGGAAAGCGGGCGCAGGGTCGAGGTTCCGGCCTGCACCGAAATAACCAAAAACGCGGGGTTCGCGTACAACTATGACAAGCAGAGCGGAATAGTGCTGGTCAACAACTGGTCAGGAACGGGCAAAGACGTGCAGACCGTCCGCGACGCCTATAGGATAGAATTCCTGCCGGACGGCGTGGACGTGAAGCTTGTCCGCTCGGACGTGGAGGTTCTGACCGAGGAGCAGAAGGCCGAGAAGCGCGCCGCCTATGAGAAATGGAAGGCGCGCCGCGCCGCGGAGATAAGGGAGCACGAGAAGGCCGCGCGCGAAGCATCTAAGGCGAGGGCGAAGGCCGCGGCGGAGGCAAGGGCGGCCGAAGAGGCGGCGAAGAAAGCCTCCATGGCGGCGGCGCAGGATGCCGGAAAAAACAAATGAGGAAGCTTTTCATCGCGGCGGCGATACTTATCGCGGCGTGCAGCGTGCGCGACATGCTTTCCGAGGATTCCGTTCCTGGCTGCATGCTTTACCGCGGGCGCGCC
>JAISNH010000085.1 GCA_031276335.1 Rickettsiales bacterium | reverse complement strand
AGCTGCAAGACATGCCCAAGCAATGCGTCGTGCAGCGCCACTGGGTTCACATGCAATACTGATTATTATAAGAACAGCGCGGGTACTGGATGCTTTAGGTGCAAGGCTTATACTAAAGGACCTATTTCCGGCGGCAAAGGATACTTCAATTACAATGTTTCTTACATATATTGCAAACCAAGTGGTAACTCTTGCGTGCTTGATTCGTCCCAGCGGTATGGCGGCTGCTACGCCTCCGACCACTGCGTGGATGGTTCGGATCCTCGGACTTCGGCCGGTCGTTTTTGCGCAAATGGAGGAAGCTTTTAAGGTACCATTCCCGCTTCGTCCGGGAATCCACACTTCCCGTCATCCCCGGGGCCCGCCTGCGGGAACCCGGGGATCCATGGGGGAATCTTACGGGATGAAGTTTGGGGTCTACCTTCTTCATCCCTCCCTAAAATCTATTGCCATTCCCGCGCGGGTCGTTGGCGGATTTTTACTCCTGCTCGCTAAAGCGGATCGGCGCGATTTCAATAGCGCGTGGAATTTGGTTTAGGCAGTTAAAAAACCCTTTGAAAATCCTGGAAACAATAGTATTATCAAGCAAATGAAATTCAAATTCGAACATTTGGGCATAATCGACCGGTACATTACGCGGCAGATTCTGGTGGGCCTTCTCGTCGTATCCCTGGTTTTGCTTGGCATTGCCTGGTTTTCCCAGATTATCCGGCTGATTTCATATCTTGTCAACAATAACCTGTCCATATTCACGTTTTTGCGGATGACCATGCTGCTGCTGCCCGACCTTGTCGTGATAATACTGCCGGTCGCGCTGTTCGCGGTCGTGCTGTTCGTGTACAACCGGATGATTTCCGACAAGGAGCTGGTTATAATGGAGGCGGTCGGCATGTCGCCGGCAACGCTGTCCCGGCCGGCGCTGCGCATCGCGGTGTTGTCGACGCTGTTCGCCTATTTCCTGACCCTTTACGTCGGGCCGATATACGCGGCGAAGTACCGCACCTTCATATTCGACATCCGGAACGACCTGTCGACGCTCCTTATACAGGACGGGGAGTTCAACCAGCTGACCGAGGGGGTGACGATTTACGTGAAGAACGCCGCGAACAACGTGCTGTCCGACATATTCATAAACGACGCGCGGGTTCCGGGCAGCATGCGCACCATAATCGCCGAGCGGGGCGTGGTCGCCACCGGGCGGAACAACATAGTGCTTTCCCTTGAAAATGGCAGCATCCAGGAAAAGTCGAAGGGCAAGTACGCCTTCGGCAGCTTCGTCAAGTACACGGCCGACCTGGGCGTCATCGCGACGTCAAGCAGCCGTCGGCTGCGCCCGTCCGAGCTCGGGTTTTTCGAGCTTGTCTTCGCGCGCGAGCTGGGTTATGCGGACGATTCCCACTATCCAGAATACCTCTCGAGGCTGCACCAGAGGCTTTTAAGCCCGCTTTACAATTTCATATTCGTCCTTATCGCTCTGCTTGCGGTGTTCAAGGCGTCGTTTTCCAACCGCGCCAGCAGCAGGAACATGGCCGTCGCCGTAGCCTCGATGTCGGGCATGCAGCTGCTGTTCGTGACTTCGTACGACTTCCTCGTCGCGCACTGGCGCGCCTATCCGCTGGTCTATCTATTCGCGTTCGCGGCCGTGTATTTCATGCTTAGGCTGCTCAAATCCGAGCATCCGTTCCGGCTGTCCGATTTGCGTTTCGTGGTAAGGATGCGGCGATGAAATCCTGGCTTGTCGCCGCGCCCGCGGCTTTTTTGGCGTTTTCCGTCCCCGCTTTGTCCCAATCGCCAGCCGGCGTTTCGTTTGAAACCGGCGAAGTGGTGTACGACAGGGAAAGCGGAAAGGTCGCGACCGTGGGCGGAGTCAAGGTCGACTATGGCCGTAGCGAGCTTGCCGCCGACAGGATAGAGTACGATACGGAAAGCGGGCTGATGAGCGCGGAGGGCAAGGTCGGCATATCCGGCCCGGAAAGCCAGATGACGGCCGACGGAATAGTCATGGACACGAAGACGAAGGACGCGCGCGTAGGCAAGACCGAGGTTTCGTTCAACCAGAACGCCTCCGCGAAATCCGAAAGCGCGGAGCTGATAGGCGGGGAATCCTTCGTGCTGCGCGGCGTCGAATACACCGCGTGCAGGGAGGGGCTTTCCGGATGCGGCGAAACGCCGGCGTGGAAAATCGCTGCCTCCAGGGTGGACGGCGATCTGGAAAGCGGCAGCCTGTCGTACATGAACGCGTTCCTGTACATGTGGGACGTGCCGGTTGCCTATCTGCCCTACCTTCGCGGATATATGCCGCACGTGAAGAACAAGAGCGGCCTTCTGGTCCCGGTTGTCGGAACCTCCACTGTTCTGGGCACGGTGTACCGGCAGCCGCTGTTCGTCAAGCTGAACGATTACAACGACGTCACGATCGCGCCCGAGTTCACGTCGAAGAAGGGCACGCTTTTCATCGGGGAATACAGGACGAACCAGGACTTCTTCACTAGCGAGACCTCCGGCAGCTTCAAGGGTGCCCAGATAGACGAGGGGCGCCGCTGGAACGTCAAGAGCAGGAATTATTTCGAAATAAACGACGTTTGGCGCGGCGTGGTCGACATAGAAAAGGCCTCGGACGGCACCTATCTGCGCCTGTACGACTTCAGCTCCGAACCGTGGCTGATGTCCAGGTACGGGCTGGAGGGGGTATACAACCGCAGCTACCTGACCATGAACGCCTATACGTACCAGGATTTGCGCGACATGCCGGACGGATATTCGCCGGCGGTCATGCCGGTCGTCAACTATCGCCGCATATCCGAGCCGAACTCCTCCGGCGGTTTCTTCGACCTGAACCTGAACAGCGCGCGCATAACCGAGGATTACGTCGACCCTGCGGTATGGGACGAGACGAATTTCAGGACCAGCGCGGTCTTGAAGTACTTCCAGCCGGTGATATCCCCCGGCGGCCACATGTTCAACTTCGGCCTGTTCGGCCGCGGCGACGCCTACGTCCTGGACAACATAAGCGTGCGCGACGGTTTCGGCGGGATCAGCCGCTATTCCGGCACGCAGCACCGCGGCAGCGCCGGCGTGTCGGCCGACTGGAAATATCCCCTTTTCCGCCGATTCGCGGGCGGCTCGCAGATTCTGGAGCCGAGGGTGGAAATCATCTCCTCGCCGAAGGAGGACGGCAATCCGAAGATCCCGAACATGGACAGCAAGTACATGGAGCTTGAGCTGGAGAACCTGTTCTCCGACGACCGTTTTTCCGGATACGACATCTTCGAATCCGGCACGCGCGTCAACTACGGGCTGAAGTTCAGGAATTCCTATGCGGACGGGCGCGCCGTGTCGTTCTTCGTGGGACAGAATTACAACGTCGACGTTCCCGACGACCTGTACCTTGAAAACAGCGGGCTTGCGAACACGCGCGGGTTTTCGGACGTCGTCGTGGGGGTGGATTTCAACCCGCTGGATTTCCTGCGGCTGGGGTACAAGTCCCGCATGTCGCACGAAACGCTGCGCATGAACCGCAACGACCTGCACCTGTACGTCGGGCGTCCGGCCTTGAACTTGGCCGTAAACTACGTCTATCTCAGGAACATGTACATCGAGGACGGCGATTCGGTCAGGAAGGACGAGATAAACGCATACCTCTCCTCGCGCCTGACGCGTTTCTGGAGCGCGTACGTCGGCAACCGCTACGACCTGTACCAGCAGCGCGACATAAGCATAATCGGGGGCATAGCCTACGAAAACGATTGCTTTAAGTTCAACGTAAATGTTATAAACCAATACACGAGGGACAGGGACTATGTCGGCGACCGCACGGTCGCGCTCGGCTTTACGTTCAAGACCCTGGGAACGATTTCGACCGGATTCGGGCTGAAATCCGCATCCCGGTCTTCCTCCTCCGGCGGGGACGGGTCGTCCGGCATGATATATTGAGGTATTCGATGAAGCTTGGAGCATTTTTATTTCTGGTTGCCTATGCGGCCTTCGCGCCGCCCCTGTTGGCCTCTAGCGCGAGGATCGAGGCCGTCGTGAACGGGGTTCCGATTACGACGTACGAGCTTTCCGAACGCGTGAGGCTCGCAAGGGCGCTGCTGTCCGCCGCGAAGGTGAAGATGGACGGGGCCGAGATTCGCAGGAGGGTCCTGGCCGAGATGGTGGACGACAGGCTCCGCATAGCGGAGGCGGCCAAATACGGCGTCGCGGCCGCGCCCGACGACATAGAGCAGGGCGTGCTCCGCATGGAGCGCTACCTCAATCTGCCCGCCGGCGGATACCGCAAGCTGATGAGGGACGAGGGCATACCCGAAGAGGTGATGAAGTCGCAGATAGCCGCCGACGCCGTATGGATGAAGTTCTCCTATCAGGTCCTGCGCTCGCTCGTGCATGTTTCCGATCGCGACGTGGAGCGGCATCTTGAGAATCTGAAGAACGCCGGCTCGTACGGCTATACGCTGGTGCCGCTTGTGTCCGATGCCGCGGACGCCGGCAGGATGTCCTCGCTGGTATCAAACGCCGGCACGTGCGAGGAGTTCATGGACATCGCCGCGAAGAACGGCCTGGAGGGCAGCGGCGTGAAGATAACGGTGTCCGATTCGGAAATGCAGGAATCGCTTTTGAAGCTGGTCGAATCCGCGCCCGTGTCAAGTCCGCTTCCTCCGCTTGCCGGCGCCGGCGGCTTGGAAACGATTTTCTTCATATGCGCGAAGGAGCCCCGTACGCCCGGCATTTCGAAGGAAGAAAGGGAGAAGATAAAGTTTTCCATACTGGCGGACAAGCTCGACGCTGCCTCTGCCCGCTATTTCGAGCGGTTGAAGGCCGCCGCCGTGATTGAAATAAAGGATTAGATGTTTTCCGCGACGAAATCCCAGTCTATCAGGTGCGTTAGATACGCCTCGACATAGTCCGCGCGCCGGTTCTGGTAGTCGAGGTAGTACGCATGCTCCCACAAATCCAGCGTCAGGAGGGGTGCCTCGCCGTGCGCAACCGGCGTGTCCGCGTTCGCGGTTTTGACAATCTTGTACTCGCCGCCTGTCTTGACCAGCCATACCCATCCGCTCCCGAATGTCGAGTTGGCGGCCGCCTTGAACGCCTCGTCGAACTTTTCGCGCGTGCCGAAGGCTTTGGCGAGCTTCGGTGGAAACTCTGCGTCCTTGTCCTTCGCCAGGCATTTGAAAAAGAAGTCGTGGTTGAATGCCTGCGCCGCGTTGTTGAATATCCCCTGCGTTGCGGGCGACTTTGCCGATTCGGAGATTATTTCCAAAAGCGCCTTTCCCTCGAACGGGGTTCCCTTGGACAGGGCGTTCAGGTTGTTGATATAGGCCGCCAGATGCTTCCCGTAATGGAAGTTCAGGGCGTTTTCCGAGATATACGGGGCGAGCGCGCCGGCGGGATATGTAAGCGGAAATTGTTTAAGTTCGAACATCGTTGCCTCCTTTGTGCCGTTTTAGGCCATGATAGCGGGTTTTGCGCCCTCAGGCAAGAGAAAACGGTACCCAAGTTTGAAATCGCTTGACTTGGCGACGGTTTGATATAGAATCTCCACAATGTTTTCATGGGGTTGGAATGAAGTTATTTAAATCGAAAAAAAAGAAAGTTTCCAAGGAAGAGGAAATCTTCGAGCCCGTTTTCAAGTTTGAAAAGGGCCTCAGCAGCATTAGCAGCATTTCCATCGACAAGGGTGCCGCCGGATTGCCGGTGATAACTGTGTGCGTTTTTGACGACGGGTTGCGTAGGAAAGTCGAAGACCGGATAACCGGGATTCGCAAGGACGGCACCGGGTCGTGGTGGCTGCTGCTCGGCAGCGCGACGGCGTTTCTGAATATCAGTGACTGGAGGCGCATAAAATGCGCGCGTGCGGTTTTGCAGATATGGACCGACCCGAGCCAGATATCGCTGCCATTCGTCGTGCGCGGCCGGGATTCCGTCGGCGTTGGAATGCGGATTGCGCGCGCCGTCCGGTCTTTGGAAAAGGGCTAGGCTATTTCGCCCGTCAGGTTGGCGTAGCTTCCGGCTTTTATCTTCACTTTTTGGATTGTGCCGATTATCCCGGCCTCCGCGCGCGCTATGACCGGCTGCTGGTATTCGTTGCGCCCGATGATCCGGCCGTCTTTGGCCGCCTCGGAAAACAGGACTTCCATGACGCGCCCGACGCAGCTTTTGTTGAACTCGTCCTGCGAGGCGCGGAGCAGCTTCTGTAGCGCGGCAAGCCGCCTCTTTTTTATATCCTCCGGGATCTGGCCGACCATTGCGGCCGCAGGGGTTCCCGGCCGCGCGGAATATTTGAACGGGAAGCTCTGGATGAATCCGGCCTGTTTCGCAATAGACATGGTTTCCTCGAAATCCTCGTCCGTTTCGCCCGGAAAGCCGACGATGAAGTCGGACGAAATCCGCGCCGCCAGCTGCGCGGCCTTGATTTTGCTGATCAGCTCCAGATAGCTTTCCCGCGTGTATTTCCGGTTCATCAGGCGCAGAATCCGGTTGGAGCCCGACTGTATCGGCAGATAGAGGAGCGGCATGAGCTTCGGCTCGCCCGCGTGCAGCGCGATCAGCTCGTCCGACATGCGCGATGGATACGATGTGGTGTAGCGTATCCGCCGCACGTTGGGCAGCCGGGCGATTTTGCGGATAAGCGAGGCCAGGTCCGATCGCCGCCCGTCCTCGCCGGCCCCGTCGTACGCGTTCACGTTCTGCCCGACCAGGTTGATTTCAAGCGCGCCCAAGCGGTTCAGGCTGCATGCCTCCTCCATCACGTCCGCCACGCTCCGCGACACCTCGCGCCCGCGCGTGTACGGCACTGAGCAGTAGGTGCAGAACTGGTCGCACCCTTCCTGTATCTGAAGGAAGGCCGACTTGTCGGAGCGCGATACCGGCGGCAGGCTCGCGAATTTTTCAAGTCCCGAAAGCCCGGTGTCGATGCTGCGGGAATGCTGCGCGAGCGCCTGCTCGAGAAGCTCGGGCAGCCTGTGGTATTTCTGCGATGACAGCACGATCGAAACGTAGGGCGCGCGCCTGAATATGTTTTCGCCCTCGGCCTTGGCCAGGCACCCGACGACCGCGATTGCCGCCGTCCGGTTTTGGAGGGCGAGCGCCTTGTTTATGCGCCCTAGCTCGGAAAAGACTTTTTCGGCCGCCTTGGAACGGACGTAGCAGGTGTTTAGTATTATGGCGTCCGCCGCCGATTCGGATTCAGCCTCCGCATATCCGTGGTCGCGCAGCATGCCCGCGATTCGCTTTGAATCGTACGCGTTCATCTGGCATCCGAACGACTTTATGTGGAAGGTCTTGTTTTTCATGCCGGTTATTGGAAGAAGCTGGCGTCGGGGACGAATGCCGCAGGTTCTGGCGGCGCGCTTTCCGCCGGCGCCGGCGTACCTGCCGCCGGAGTTTCTGGCGTTTCGGCAGGCGGGGCTTCCGCTGCCGGAGCCTCTGCCGTTTCGTCCGGGGTTTCATCCGCGGCCTCCGCGTCTGCCGTTTCCTCCGTCGAGGTATCCGCGGTATCTGCCGCAGGCGCATTTTCCGCGGCCATGCTTGCCGCGGCAAGCGCCGCCGATCCGTTCTTCAGGCACTGCTGTCCGGCAAGGCTGTATCCGTTCCGGCAACCGTGTATGACCGCGCGGGCGCTGTGGATCCAATCGGGGATATAGTCTTTGGCCGAGGCCTTGCGTATGTTGGAATTCTTGACCGAGGCCAGCTTGCATTCGACATCCATCGCCGAATAGTATTTGCCCGACTTGCGCTCTATGACCGTTCCTATCGGACATGCGCCCGCGGTGTCCGCCGTCGCCGCAGGCTGGGCCGTGGTCGCTGTCGCCGCAGCCGGCGTGGTGCCTGTCGCGGCCTTGGCCGCCGGCGTTGAGGTCTTCGTCCTTGTCGAGGACGGTGTCTTGTATGTCGAGGTGGCGCTTCTTGCGCGGTTGCTTTTTGCCGCCCTTGCGGTCCTGCTCCGCGATCCCGCGGCCGCGCGGGCTTTCCTTACCAGGGGCTTGGAATTCGATACGGCCGGCGCCAGCATCAGGATGACGGCAAGAATTGCCGCTGCGATGCGCCTCCGTCCGGATTTTCCATTAGCTGTCATATAAGCCTCCTTTTACCGGTATTCTAGCGCATGTTTCCGCATTTTTCAAGGGTTTCGAACCAATGCCCGGATTGCGGGCGGGACGGGGTTTGCCTGTTGCGGCTTTGCTCGGATTTGCCGGCCGGAAGCACCCCGGATTGGGGGCTTTCGCACGGACTTTTATGGTAGGAATGGAGAGATTTGAACTCTCAAGGGTCGCCCCACACGGACCTGAACCGTGCGCGTCTACCAATTTCGCCACATTCCCGTTCGTCCGGATTAAAATAGCGCGTATTTATTCCGGCGTCAACTGTTTAAACTCGCAAAAATCTTGCCCAAGCCCGGCCCGTAAAAAATCGGCGGCATGCACGGCGGTTTTTTGCCGCGCTGTCTGGTAGGAGCGGAGAGAATCGAACTCTCAAGAGGTTGCCCCCAGCGGATTTTGAGTCCGCCGCGTCTACCAATTCCGCCACGCTCCCGGCGTCCATATATTATATGCGGGGTCGGGAAAATGCAATAAAAATCCTGTTTGCAAAGGCCCGCTGGAAATAGTATAATATGCGGAATGGAGGTCAGTCATGATGAAATTTTTCCTAATGGCCGCATTGTCGGCGTTTTCGTTCGAAGCGATGGCCAAATCCGCCGCCGCGGACGAGGAGAAGGAGCGCTGCATGGACGAGGTCAGCATGTCGTGCAGCTCCGAATGCCCGGGCGGTAGCATGTTCGCCTATGAAAAATGCCTGAACGAGTGCATAGCCCGGCGCAGCGGCGAATGCGGTGCGGTGCAGGTGGCCGCCGGCGATGAGTCCGCCTCTGCCTCCATGGAAAATCCGTGCCTGCAATGGTATGGCGAAACCCCGACGGTCACATGCCTTTCCGGCGAAAGAAAAGAAGCGGCGCAGAAGGACATGGACAATTGCGTCGCGGACAGGAAGCGCGACATGTGCAGCATAACTAGCATGGACTATATGAGTTGCCTGAAAAAGATTCCGGCAGCCTGCGCCGAGGTCTTCGAGAAGAGGTACGGCGAGGCGAAGCCTGCCGCCTCGGGCGGGCGCGCCGCAAGCGCGGAACCGGCGAAGCCCGCATCTCCATCTCCGTTCGTCGGCCTGGTGGACGGTAAATCCGGAGGCGCTGTCGGAGGCGCGGGTACGACGGGCGGATTGGGAGGTTTGATGGGCGGTGCCGGAGGTTCCGTCGGCCTTGGCGGGATCGGAAATCTGTTAAAGAAATAGCTGTCGTTCGGACAGCATATTTGAAGGCAATTGTATACTTAGTAGACCCAGAGTTTAAAATGTATGAAAAAATAAAAACTAATCAGAATCGCATAAATGGATAAAATAATAAGGCAAATAAAACAAGAAGTTTATGATCTGTTGGGCGATCGCGATTTTGCGCATGGAGCCGAACATTCTTTTCGTGTTTATGATTGGGCAATGAGGTTTGCGGATGATTGCGGCGCAGATAAAGATATAGTTGCAATTTCCGCTTTGCTGCATGATTGCGATGATTATAAATTATTTGGAAAAGATGCCGGGGAAAATCTTCCCAATGCAAAAAAAATCATGGAAACGGCCGATGTTCCGTTGGAAATTCGCCCGAGTATTATAAAAATAATACAAAACATGGGTTACAGCAAATTGCTCAAAGGCATCAGGCCCGATTCTTTAGAGGGTGCCTGCGTTTCAGACGCCGATATGATTGACGGCATTGGAGCGACTGGAATTTTCAGAACCATGTTTTACAACATCAACAAAGGAAACCCTGTTTTCGACAGGAATTTGCTGCCGCAAGACACCGTCAATTACAAAGCGTATAAAAGCGAATCAAAAACAACCGCGGTAAATATTTATTTTGATAAATTACTGCGAATAAAAAATTTTATCATCACAGATTCTGCAAAGAGGGAAGCATTGCAAAGGCATAAGATAATGTATGATTTTATGAAATGCTTCTTTACCGAGAATGAGGCGTCTGAATGGCTGAATATACTGAAAAAATACAAGTATGTCCTGGCTAACTTTCATAAATTTTAAATTCCGGGTCTACTAAGTATGCAATTGCCTATTTGAAGCTTTCCAGGATTTTTTTTCCGGCCTTGCTGGCCTTCAGCATGGCGATGTCCTGCTTCGCGCGTATGTCCAGCAGCTTCCCGTCGACGAGGGCGACCTGCCGGTGCGTTTTCGCCGCCAGCATCGGATTGTGCGTGGCGACCAGCGCGGCCATATTTTCTTTCTTCACAAGCTCCAGCAGCTGGTTGAACACCGATTCGGAATTGTAGGGGTCGAGGTTGCCGGTCGGCTCGTCCGCAAGCAGTATGGCCGGGTTGTTGGAAAGTGCCCGTGCGATTGCGACCCTCTGCTGCTCTCCTCCGGACAGCTCCGCCGGGCGGTGCCGCGCGCGCGCGCAG
>JAISNH010000077.1 GCA_031276335.1 Rickettsiales bacterium | reverse complement strand
TTGTGCTCCATCATTTACTACGTCATTTCTTCGCGCGCTCGATATAGGAAAGGTCGTCCGTCGAGATGACCAGCTCGTCGCCCGGCCCGATGAACTGCGGCACCATGACGCGGATTCCGTTCTCGGTCATTGCAGGCTTGAAGCTGCCGGTCGCGGTCTGTCCCTTGACCACCGGCTCGGTCTCATCTACCTTGACTACCGCGGTCTTCGGGAGCTTCACCGACACGGGCTTTGCCTCGACGAAGCTTATCACCACCTTCATTTCGGGAATAAGGAGGCCCGCGCGGTCGCCCAGCAGGTCTTTCGATACCGTCACCTGCTCGTAGCTCTCGACGTCCATGAAGACGAGGCCGTCCGCCTCCGCGTACAGGAATTGGTAGTCCCTGTCCTCCGCGACCAGCTTCTCCACCTTGTCGACCGTGCGCCAGCGGTCCGAGGTCTTCAGCCCGGTTTCAAGGTCGCGCATTTCGACCTGTATGAACGCGCCGCCCTTGCCTGGCTGCACTATCTGGTGGTTCATCACGGCATACTGTTTCCCGTTGTGGAGTATTATCCAGCCCGGCCGCATCAAGTTCGCATCTTCTTTCATGGAAACCTCTCGAAGTGTCGATTGAATTCGCCCGAGTGTAACCCATGCGGTCGGAATTTTCAACAAAAATATACAAAACCGCACCCTGTCGGGCTTGAATCGTCCATCAGGGCGAATATAGACAGTTTTTTTATATTGACAACTGTACAAAAAGATTATATTTTTGACAATACAAATGCAAAAGGAGTTTTGATATGGAAAAAAAAGAGCCTATATTGACCACCCATGACAACGGCGAGCAGGCGAGGTTTTCGCATGACGAGCATGCCTCCGCCCCGCGCCAGCCGAAAAGGAAATCCATGAAGGAAAAGGTAAGGTCGGGATGGGCGCGCGTCACGCCGCGCCAGAAGAAGGTCATGCTGGCCATACTCGTATGCGCCGTGGTAATCGGCATCACCGTATGGACCATATCGCTGTTCCGGAAGGAAAAGTCGAATGTCGCGACCATCGAGTCCGCAAGGCCGGCCGCCACCCGGGACGCCGGAACGAAGCCGTCCGAAAAATCGTTCTGGGCGAAGCTGTTCTCGAAGGAAGAAAAAAAGGCGGAGGCCCCTGTCGCGCCGTCGTTCGACATAGTGCGCATGGAAAAGGGCGAGGCCGTGATAGCCGGACAAGCTGGCAAGGGCGACATCGTCCACATCCTTGACAACGGGGTCGAAATCGGCGCCGAAAAGGCCGACGAAAACGGCCAGTGGGTGTTCATCCCGAAAAAGGCGCTGCCCGTCGGCACGCGCAAGCTTTCATTGTTTGTAATCGGCAAGGACGGCAAAAAGATAACGAGCAGGCAGAGCGCCGTGCTGCACGTTTCGAAGCAGCCGAAGGACGAGGTCGCGGTCATCATGGGCGCCGGCCGGAAATCGAAGGTATTGAAGGCGCCGAAGGGCGAGGACATCGGGCTTCTCCGCGTGGCGAAAATCGACTATGACGAAAACGGCGGCTTCCGCGTCGAGGGACGCGCGAAAAGGAATTCCACCGTCAACCTGTACGTGGGCGGAAAGCTGGTCGCGAAAACGGCCGCCGACGGAAAAGGCGGTTGGAGCGTGGACGAAAAGCTGGCACTCGGCTCCGGGACGCAGGTCGTCCGCGCCGACATGCTGTCGCCGAAAGGCAGGGTGGCGCGTCGTGTCGAATACAAGTTCACGCCGGAATTCATCGACGGAGAAGGCTCCGCGGTCGTCGTGAAAAAGGGCGACTGCCTGTGGAACCTCGCGCTGAAGGAATACGGCAAGGGTGCAAGCTACGTCGTTATCTTCGAGGGCAACAAAAGCCAGATAAAGAATCCCGACCTCATTTACGTCGGCCAGGTTTTCTCGATCCCGAAGAAGGACAGCGAACGCTTCAACGCGCTGAAGGAAAGCCACAAGGCCTCTAAGAGGAAAAAGGCTGGAAAGTAACGGAAAGGCTCCCGCCGGGAGCTTTTTTTATTTGACTTCCCGCGCCGATCCTATAACATTTTAGTTATGATCAAATTCATGTTATTGCCGCTATTTTTCATGCTGTCCTATACGGCCGCCCATTATTATATCGCCGCGCGCGCGTTCGCGCAGCCGGCGGCCTCGATAATCATAGCCGCCGCCGGAACCGCCCTCGGCATAGGCTTCATGTTCATGATGCCGTTCGACGCCTACAATCGTCCCGTCCTGAAATTCATAATGGATTTCCTGTCCTATGCGATGGCGTTCACCTTCTACCTGATGATGCTTTACGTCATAGCCGACTTGCTGCGCCTTGCCGGATTTTACCCCAGTGCCCTCCGCGCGGGCAGGCTGCGCGAGATGACGGCCTTGGCCGCGGCAGCCGCCGTAATCTGCATCGCGGGATATGCGAACCTGCAAATCCTGCGCGTCCGCCGCATGGATGTCAAAACGGCCAAGCCCGGCGTCGCGGCGAAAATTGCGTTCATCTCCGACCTGCACATCGGCACCGGAGGCATGACGCCGGAAAAACTCGCACGCGCCGCCGGAATAATAAACGGCGAAAATCCCGACCTGATACTTATAGGCGGCGACATGGTCGACCGCTACGTCGCGGACATCGCGCGCGGCGGATACGATTCGATACTGAAGGGGTTCAGGGCGAAGCATGGCATGTTCGCCGTCCTCGGCAACCACGAATACTACCGCAACGAAATCAAGGACGTCACGGCCGAATTCGAACGGCTTGGCATAAGGGTGCTGCGCGACGAAGCGGTACGGATTCCGGAATTGGGGATCGAGCTCGTAGGGCTGGACGACCCGGCGAAATCCCGGTTCGAAGGCGCGCC
>JAISNH010000051.1 GCA_031276335.1 Rickettsiales bacterium | reverse complement strand
CCTGCGGCCATTACGCCATGCTCGTCGGTGTTGCCTATCTTGTACGCTCCTGCCGGACAAGTCGTACTTTGCGATGCATATGTACCGGCAGGACAAGGCGTTCCCCTATGTGCATACGTACCAGTCGGGCACTTTACAATGCATTCCCTAAGTCCGGTGTCGTACGTAAGATTGGCTCCGCATTTGCATTCGCCGGTCGCGGCATCGTATTCGGCCAGGAACGATTTGCTGCACCCGGAGGTGCACTTCGGAACGCAGTAGTCTGCAAGCGCCTTGTCCAATGCATCGAAGTTGCTCGTGGATGCGGCAAATACCCCTCCGCTTCCCGTAAGCAGGCTTATCAATACAATCATGATTGTTTTTTCGTGGTTCATAGTTTTTCTCCCTTGGGAATAAATCCCCATTCTCCTTCTTGTTACAAGTTATACCGCTTCGTATCGCATAAGCAAAATCGGGGAGTTCAAGAATCACGTTAAGTTGATTTCTCCAGTCTTTAAGGTTTCCCTCTGGACATACACTGAAGACACCCCGACATATCGGGGAATATGAAATTAAAGGTGTCATATCAGCACCCCTTAACGGAAGGCTCTTGAAAGCCCGTACCCACCTATGGATACTAAGCGCAGGTTATCCCGCACCTAAGCCTAAGCTACTATAAACGGAAAGCAATTGCAAGAGGAAAGTACGCGCCTACTCTATCGCGTACAGCGAAAGCCCGTTGCGGGCAAGCCACTTCTGCGCCTTGTCCACGTCGCCGTCGTATATGCGCCTCACCACCCGCCAGAAGCGGTATGAATGGTTCAGCTCGGACAGGTGCGCGACCTCGTGCGCGACTATATAGTCGGCGACCCACACCGGCGCGAAGGCCAGCCGCCACGAAAACGAAAGATTGCCGGTCGAGGCGCAGCTTCCCCACCGCGACACGGTGTCCTTCACCGAAACCTTGTTGACATGCACAGCCAGCTTTTTCGCGTACGCCTTGGCCATCGCCGTGAAATACTTCTTGATTTCCGATTTGACGAAGTCCTTCACTCGGCGGTTCAGGTACCTCGCGTCTCCGGACACGAAGATGTAGCCGCCCTCGGTCCACACCCCGCGCCGCGCGTTCGGTATGTGGGCGACCCTGTACTTTTGCCCCATGAAGGGAATCGTGGCGCCGTCCGCGATTGCGATCTTGTCCGGGGCGCGCTCCAGCTGCTCCGCGACCCAGTCCTTCTTGCTCTCCAGGAAGGCTATCGCCCGGGCGCGCGAAACGTATATCGGGAAGGTGACCCTCACTATCTGCCGCGCCAGCTGCGGCGTGATCTTTATCGATTTGGACGACAGCACGCGCGAAAATTCGACGGGCACGATTTTCACGCTTCCGTCCGCCCTCTTGATCACGACTGAATATTCGAATTTCATGTAAGCTCTGCGATCCCCAGCCGCGCCAGCTCGTCCACGCGCTCGTTCTCCGGGTGCCCGGCATGCCCCTTCACCCACCGCCACGATATGCTGTGCCGCCCCGCGAGGCGGTCGAGCTCCAGCCACAGCTCCTTGTTCTTCACCGGCTTTTTGTTCGCGCTTTTCCAGCCGTTGCCCTTCCAGTTCGAAATCCATTCGGTGATGCCGTTCTTCACGTACTGGCTGTCGGTGACCACCTCGACGGACGCCGGGCGCTTGAGGAGCGACAGCGCCTCGATTACGGCGGAAAGCTCCATGCGGTTGTTCGTCGTGTCCTTTTCCCCGCCGTGTATCTCGCGCCGCCTGTCGCCGCATATCAGGAGCGCGCCCCAGCCCCCGCGGCCGGGATTGCCGCTGCACGCGCCGTCGGTGTAAATAACGACTTTCTCACTCATTCCTTGCAAATTTCCCAATAGTATTATATAACGGAATCATATTGCAAAGGAGAGGCAAATGCAAGCGAAACAAGCGGAGAAGCTGCGGAATATGGCGGATGCCGTCCGGTTCCTGTCGATCGATATGGTGACGAAGGCGAAGTCCGGGCACCCCGGCATGCCGATGGGGGCGGCGGAGCTGGCGACCGTGCTTTTCGCCCGGCATCTTAGGTTTTCGGCCAAAAATCCGAGGTGGGCAAACCGCGACCGCTTCATCCTTTCCGCCGGCCACGGCAGCGCGCTGCTCTACAGCCTCCTTTACCTGTCCGGCTACGGCGACATCTCGCTTGCCGACCTGAAGTGCTTCCGGAGCCTGGGGGCCAAGGCTGCCGGCCATCCGGAATACGGCATGCTCGCCGGCATCGAGACCACCACCGGCCCGCTTGGACAGGGCGTCGCGACCGCGGTCGGCATGGCGCTTGCGAACAAGATCAGGCACGCGCGCGGCGAAAAAATCGACGGGAAAATCTATGTGCTCGCGGGCGACGGAGACCTGATAGAGGGCGTATCGGAAGAGGCGGTTTCGCTCGCCGGTTCGCTCCGCCTCGACAATCTCGTCGTGCTTTGGGACGACAACGGAATCACTATCGACGGAAGGACGGCCGCAGCCACCGCGACCGACATGAAGGCAAGGTTCAGGGCGAACGGCTGGAACGTGTTCGAGGTCACAGACGGCCACGACGTGGCGGAAATCGACGCCGTGATCGCGCGGGCGAAAAAATCGGCGAAGCCCGCCTTCGTCGCCGTGAAAACAACGATCGGCAAGGGGCTGCCGGAAGTCGAGAATACCTCCGGCGTGCACGGCTCGCCCTTGTCGGAGGCGCAGTCGGCGAAGGCGCGCGAAAAATGCTGCTGGCCGCATGCGCCGTTCGAGGTTCCCGCGGATGTCCTGAGTAACTGGCGCGCAGTCGGAGGCGCTCGCGACAGGGAGGCCGCCCGCTCCGCCATTTTCCTGCCCGACCGGGGGATCGTGGCCGCGAAGAAATCCATTGAAAAATTAAAACGGCGGTTTATAAGGGAGGGCTTTGCGAAGGCGACGCGCGACGCAAGCGGCGCCGTGCTGGCCGCAATAGTTCCGGAAATGCCGGAGCTGATCGGAGGCAGCGCGGATTTGTCGGAGCCGACCCGCGCCGAAACCGCGGCATCCCGCCCCGTGACGCGCCGCGATTTTTCCGGCAACTACGTCCGCTATGGCATACGGGAGCACGGCATGGCCGCGGCAATGAACGGGCTTGCGCTTTCCGGCTTCCGCCCGTACGGCGCGACTTTCCTGACCTTTTCCGACTATATGCGCCCCGCGCTCCGGCTGTCCGCGCTCATGCGGCTTCCGGTCGCCTACGTCTTCACGCACGACAGCGTTTTTTTGGGCGAGGACGGCCCGACGCACCAGCCGGTTGAGCACATCGCCGCGCTCCGCGCCATGCCGAACCTGAACGTCATCCGCCCGGCCGACGCGGTCGAGACGGCGGAGGCATGGGAGATCGCCCTATCGGCGGCCGACACCCCGACCGCGATATTGCTGTCGAGGCAGACGACTCCGCTGCTGCGCGAAAATGCGGCGGGGAACCTGACGGCGAAGGGCGCCTATGTGATAGCCGAGGCGGCGAAGGGCGCACGCCACATGACCCTGATCGCGACGGGCACCGAGGTCGCGCTGGCGCTGGAGGCGAGGAAGATGCTGCTGGCCGTGCACGGGATAAACGCGCGCGTCGTTTCCATGCCGTCGTGGTTTTTGTTCGAGCAGCAGAGTGCGCGCTACAAGGCCGCGACGATCGATCCCGGCACGTT
>JAISNH010000040.1 GCA_031276335.1 Rickettsiales bacterium | reverse complement strand
ATTAAAGAGGTGGAAATGCTTCGCCGTGACTATATGGAGCTGGGCGTATGGCTGGTCGAAACCTATTCGATGCCTATGGTCGCCATGGTCGCCACGAACATCTTCGTGCATGGCGCGTTGTTTTTCGGCGGCGTTCTGTTCAAGCATTTTGGCGGGAAATGGCTGGGGAAGGTTTTCGGGAAGCTTGGCGCTTTCCTTGGAAAAAAGGCGGGCAAGACCGACGGCGCGGCGCTTAAAAAGGCGCTGGAAAATTTGGGCAAGGGCGCCGACGCGCTTGCGAAGAACTCCAACACCATAGCGAAATCCATCGGAGGCAGCATAAGCAAGGTCAGCGGCACGTTCGCTATGGCCAGCAGCGTGATTTGGTTCATGAACAGCAAAGGGGTCAGGATGGGAATCTCCGGCCTCATAATCTTCGGAGGCATGTTGTTCGTTAACATGATGTTCGCCTTCATCCTGATTGAAAGCATGCTGTTCTTCGGCGCATCTCTTATCATATTTCCGCTGCTTGCTGTTTGCTATGTGTACGACAAGACGCGCTCGCACGCGGTATCGGCCTTGAAAGGGATGATGGATTTCGCGGTCGGGCTGATATTCATCTCGGTCGCAGTCGTCATGGGGGCCGAGGCCAACGACTGGATACTGGGCGGCATATTCACCAACCCGGATGCGTCGAACATGTCGGACACGCGCGCGGCGATCGACATGCTTCGTAACGGCAACGTGGATGGCTTCACGCAGATTATAGGTTCGGGGTGGTATTTCCTGTTTGCGCTGCTTGCGGTGATGGTGAACGGAAAGCTGCTGTCGGAAAGTTCGAAATTCGCCGGATGGTTCACGGGCAAGATAGGGCGGAGCAAGCTTGGCGACCAGCTGTACGGCTTCGGCTCCAGCACGTTGAAGTACGTCCGCTCGGCCTCGCGCAGCTCGCTGAAGATGGTGGAGCATGACTTCTCGGGCGCTGGAAAGGACGACATAACCGCAGTCGACCGCATTCACAGCCTCGTGGACGATATAGGTTCCGTGCCCGGAAGGATAAGGTCTGTTCCCGGCCGTCTGAGGTCAATAACCGGAAAGATAAGGTCCGCCCCGGGGCGGGTAAGGGATTTTTTCACGAAAAAGGATAAGGATGAGGAATGAGTAGGCGTATCGGGTTGCTGGCGTTTGCCGTCTTCCTCTTCGTTGGGGGGCTTTCCGCGCGCGCCCAGAATTCCGGAGCCCGGTGCCCGTATGCGAAAGCCGCGTTGCATTTCGAAAATCCGACGGTGGTCCTGGGTGAATACGGCGGCGATTTTTACTGCAGCGACATCCTGTATCTCCAGCGCATGGATAGCGGCATACGGAGCGTTGCGGAATACCGTGCGCTGTACCCGCCCCGGTTCCGCGCGAACTTCGAGGCATTGCGCGCCGCTGGCATAACGCCCGACATTTTGGAGGATTTCGACGATATTGATGACGCGGAGTTTGCGGAAAACCCCGGCTTCGCCGGACTTATGAGGGATGCGAAAGGTGTCACCGACTATGTGATGTACGAGATGCAGTCCGGCCGCGTCGGCGATCATATCGTTATAAACGACGCGGCTTATGAGGATGAAAATCGATCGTATTCCGGCGTTCCCGGCGACATACTGGAGCGGCAGAAAAAGCGTTCCTGCCTAAAGGACGTCCCTCCGCGCCCGCGTTCCGGCGATCCCGCCGCGCTTGCATCCCCGCCGACGTATTACGAGATCATAGCCGCGCTTCCCTATGCGCTCCGCCCGATCGCGCTTGAAGGCAGCACCCTGGTCAACGCAATGGGGACCGCGGTAGCGACGATCGAGATGGATACGGTGGAAAGCCGGGTCGCGCCCCGCACCGGGGCCTTGGCCGGCACATCAGCCGAAAGCAAAAGGGTCGTGCGCTTTGAAAAGGCGTATTTTCCGCGCGCGGCGGCCGAGCTGACGGCGACGGTCACGTGGAACCACGATGCGTGCGGCGCCAACAGCCTGTATGAAATGGTGGAGGCCCATTCGATATGCCGCATGTGCCCGTACGCCCTTCTCATCTTCAACGAAATTTCGTACCTGTTCGATTTCATGTACCGCACGTTCCGGTTCGTGATTATCTCATTCCTGATCCTGTTCGGATGCTTCTATTTCGCGACCACGTTCCTGAAGGGGCTGAAGGATTTGCCGTTCGCCGTGAAATTTTCGGACTATCCGAAGGACATCGCGAAGAAGCTTAGGATGATACTGGTTGCCGCCGTCATCGCGGTGCTGCCTCCGAAGGTGGTATTCTCGTTCACGCTCGAGCTGATAATAGACGTCGCGATAGGCGTTTCCGATGAGGTTCTGAAGCTTGCGGGAAACAACAAGACGTCCGACTGCGACGCCGGCACGATAGTCGACCGCCTGAACGCCGACAAGCTGAAGCGCGCCGCCGACCGGATTATTCCGCCGGTGGTGAAGGACAGGCATTACCAGGCCCTGTCCACCCTGACCGGCGAGGCTCCGATTCCGGACGAAGTCATAAGCGAGTTCGCATCCTCGGCCGGCGTGTCTTCGACGGAGGCTAGGCGCCGGCTTTCCGGCGCGCCGTACGACGACTTCACCAGCTCGTACGTGCTGTCAAAGGAAACGGTCGGCGGCATAATCTGCTTCCTCGCCGACACGATACAGTCGAACGGCAAGCAGAAGGCGATGGGCGAGATCCTTATGCGGAACTCGTTCGGGGCATACAAGGGGACCGAGGCGAACAAGACCGCTAGCTTCATAATGGGAATCGTGGTCTGGGGGATATTCTTCATGATAAACCTGATGATCTCGTTCTACATCCTGGACGCCTTCATCGGCATATTGGAAATGGCGATACTGTGGCCGTTCATGGTCCTCGGATATGCGTTCGAGGTCGTCGGCTTCAACATGGGCAGGATATTAGAAACCGCGAAGAAGTTCGCCTTCACCATGATAATGCTCGCCGTGTTTTCGGTGTTCAACATAGCGATGATTCACGGGTTCCTGTTCGTGAACGGCGGCGGGGGCGGCGATACGCTGCTCGGTCTGCTCGACGCGGCGCTGGCCGCTAACAAGCCCGAGATGATAGTGAACGCGATACCGGTCGATTTCCTCAGCATTTCGAAATTCCTGTTCATCATATACGCGATGTACTACGTGTATTCGCAGCTGGACGTTTTCTCGGAGAGCTACGGCATGAAGGGAAGTGTCGACCGCCCGATAGGAAACGCCATCAGGAAACTGTTCGACAGTTCGATTGCGACCGCGCGCAGCGTCAGCAGGAGCGAGCCGACGAAGATGAAGGAGGAGCCTGCGAAAGTTGGTGCGCCCGCCACAGGCGATAAGGACAAGGTCGAATCCGAGGAAACCGAAACGACCGAGGATACGGAGGTGACCAATGCGTAGGCTTATGCTCGCCTTTGCCGTTTTGACGATGCTTCCGTTCGCAGCCTTCGCGCAGACGGTCAAATGCCCGAATCCGGCCCCGTACGGCCTGACCAACGCCGAAGTCAACGTTTCGAACGCCGAATTCTATTGCTGGGAAATCAAGTACATGAAGGAAAGGCTGGGGCAGCTTTCCATGTCAGAGTCCGCCTATGTCGCGCTGTATCCGCAGCCGCTTTTCGTATCGAGCGCGGAAAGCCTGCGCGAGGCCGGCATCACCCCGGAAAAGGCGCAGTACCTGCAGGACTATTTCCTGTCCGATGGCGAATATTCCTCCAGCATAAGCGACGACAGGAAGCTCGTGAGCCGGCTCGTGTCCGCGGCGGCTGATGTCACGCGCAACCGCGCCGAATACAAAATCGATAAGTTTCTGGGGCTGTGGCAGGTGTACCACTCCATACTTATGTTCTTGGTCTTTCGGTGCGTGACGGTCAGCGGCGCAATAAGCGACTCCAATCCCGTAGTGACTTTGATTGCCCGTATGCTGCCGCTGAGCCACTTGATCGATTTGCCGTATTCAGACGTGGCCATAAGCGAGTTCGTGAACGTGCATCCCAACAAGTATGCCAGGCATGCGCTCGCGCCGGTCGGGGTAATCAGCAAGAGCTTCATCAACGCGTTCGGCGAGGTGGTGGGCGAAATAAAGGCCGACAAGGACTTCGGCTTCCTGCTGATGTCCGGCGCAAGCCATCCGTTCTATGTGAACGGCAGCAGTACCCGGGCAGGCCTGTGGGATTCGGCCACCTGCAACATCAAGGCTTTGGGGCGCCGGGTAAAGAGCTCGACTTCGTGCCTGCCGTGCGTGATTTTCGA
>JAISNH010000022.1 GCA_031276335.1 Rickettsiales bacterium | reverse complement strand
GCCGGCGCCTCAGCCCCAGACCCAGCAGCAATCCACGCAAGCCGCAGCCGTGCCAGTACCCGCGCCAGCGCCGGAACCGGAGTATTATTCCGAACCTGCCGTGGCGGAGGAAATGTACTATGTCCCGACCGCGCTTCAGGCCACTCCCGCGGGCGAAATCGAAATCGTGTCGTTCGAGCAGGTCGTCGAGGAAACGCCGGCGGCTCCGGACGAACCCGAGCCGCCCCCCGTCCCTGCCCGGAAGCCGAAAAGCGTGAAGGCAAGGGCCGGCGACACACTGTACTCCATCGCGGCCGCGCACAAGGTGAAGGTGTACGAGCTTGCCCGCCACAACAGGATCGGCTCGCCCTATCTCGTAAAGGTCGGGCAGACCCTGGAAATTCCGGACGACGCGGCCGAGCCGGCGCCGGCGCTTAAACCGGCGACCCCGATAATCACGAATCTCGATTCGAGCAAGTCGTTCATCGAGGAACCGAAGGTCGACTTCGTGACGGTGAAGAAGGGCGACACCATATATTCGATTGCGAAGAACAACGGCGTCCCGCTGAAGGACGTCATTCTCCGCAACAACATGAGCCCGCCCTACACGCTTTCCATCGGCGGAAAAATCTACATGCCCTCGACCGCGTTCCACATCGTGCAGAAACAGGACACGCTGTACAGCATTTCGCGCAAATACGGCGTGAACCTGAACTCGCTAGCCAGGCTGAACGGCATAACGGAGCCGTACACTCTCGCGATAGGGCAGAAGATTACGCTGCCCGCGGCGACCGCGGAAACACCGCCGCGCCAGAAGGTCATAGTCGCGAAGCCCGAAAGCAGGCCGAAGGTGGTCGAGCTGAAAAAGCCGGAGCCCGCGAAACCAGCGCCAATGGCAGACGAGGTGGAAATCGTCCGCGAAACCCAGGCCAGGAAGGAAATCGAAAGGGTCATCGTGAAGCCGGAGCCGCTGTCCTCGAAACGCTTCATGTGGCCGGTCGGCGGAAAGGTGATCTCGGAATTCGGGGCGAAGGCCGGCGGCAAGCGGAACGACGGAATCAACATACAGGCAACCCTGGGCACGCGGGTCGCCGCAGCCGAAAACGGGATAGTCGCATATGCCGGCAACGAGCTGAAGGGCCTGGGCAACCTCGTCATCCTGCGCCACGACAGGGACTACATGACGATCTACGCGCACAACGACGCCATCTCCGTCAGGCAGGGGGACAAGGTCGCGCGCGGGGACGCGATTGCGACCGTGGGCAAGACCGGGCGCGTCACGACGCCGCAGCTGCACTTCGAAATCCGCCAGAAAACCGGATCGATAAATCCGATCGCGCTCCTAGAAAGAAGATAGTCTTATTGCCCGCCGACCGCCGTCCGGTATAAAATGGAAGGCGGAGGGGCAAGATGAAAATGCCGACAAACAAATCCGCAAAGGCGTGCATACTCGCGGGTCTCCTGGCCGCCGGATTGGCCGTGCTGCTTTCCAACCGCACGATGCGGCGGATGCCGGCAAGCAGGCAGCCCGTGCGCATCGCGGAAAGATAGGAACCGCCAGCCCCGGTATTTCAGATTGATTCCGGCGGGCGGGAATTATCCGGCGTCATGCCGCTGTCCTATTCTTCGCCGCACATTCCATGGCGCCATTTTTGTACCGTAGGCGTCAGGATTCTGCCGTCCTTGCAATAGACCTTTATGTTTTCCCTTCTTCCGTGCAGCCCGTCCTCGGACGCAGGCACCGTGTCATACTCTTCGACCAGCCGGCCGACCTCGTATCGCCGCTGGCGCACCTCGAATCCATCCTTGCAGGTGTAAAAAGTCGCCGTGCCGGGAAAGTAATAGCCACCCTTGACCTCGCCACTGATTCTTTTCCCCTGCCAATCGCAATACAGATAGCGGGACTCGGCGCAAGGATATGCTATCTTGTCCGCGGAAGGATTGTCCCCTCTTACGGGTACTACATAATCGAATTTTCTGGAATTTACGAAACCTATGTCTGCCTGCGTTGCCGAGCGCAATTTCTGCTCGTATCCCTCGAGTTCCTCCGGCACGCGGGGATAGAATATCCACACGGAAACCGGAACGGCCGCGAGTATCGCAAAGCACCAAGCGACAGCCTTGTGCGGCTTCCATTTCTTCTTTTTACACGCCATATCGATAAGCCGCTTGAATAGCCACGACAGGAAGCCTATGGAAACAAGCGGAAGGATGACCAGCCTGCCCGCCATGTACCAGAATACCATAGTCCACTTATCCAATTTCCATTCCTTTGATTTATATTGGTGGGTGTTGAGGGACTCGGACCCCCGGCCTATTCGGTGTAAGCGAATTGCTCTAGCCAGCTGAGCTAAACACCCTTCAGGCTAGATTTGTATTATAAATCGCCCGGAAAGACAAGGAAAAACTGCGCCGCGGAGTTCTCAGAGGTCTATCCCCAGGAAGCGTTTCGCCGCAAGCCCGATTGCGAACGCGATGGCCGCCACGCCTAGGCTTATCGCCGCCATTTCCAGGAACCGCTTCATGAACGGCAGCGATTTCGCGACCGAGATGTAGTAGTTGAAGGAGAATATTATCAGGACGACGATCAGCATCATGGATGAAAGCGCGGCCAGCGCCCTGTCCGAGGGGAACGCCGCATACGGCAGCACCAGCAGCACGACCGTGGCAAGATAGGCGATCCCGGTATAAAGGCTCGCCTTCAGCGCATGCGGATTTCCGTCCGCCCGCTCAGCCAGGTAGTTCGACGCGGCCATGGAAAGCGTCGCCGACACGCCCGTGATAATCCCCGCCAGCATGACGAGCCTGTTGTCCATAAGGGCGAACGTCAGCCCCGCTATCGTCCCGGTCAGCTCGACCAGCGCGTCATTCAGGCCGAGCAGCACCGCGCCCACGTACTTCAGCCGCTCCTCGTCCAGCATGCCCATCAGGAGATTCTCGTGCCCCCTCTCCTGCTCTATTATCGACTTCACTTCCGGAATTTCGCCCTGCATGGGCAGCATGGCCATTATGTCGTCGTACTCGTCCTCCTCCAAAAGCCGCGCGACGAACGTGTATCCCAAAACCTTGTTCAGGAACAGGTACCAATAAATTTTAATGTAATTGGGACGGACCTTCCGGCCGGTATAGCGCTCCCACACGGCGGCATGGGATTTTTCCTCGGCGGCTATGCTCTCAAGGACGGCGCGGTTCTTCCCGTCCTTCTCGCCGCGCGCGATTTTCCCGTACAGAACCGCCGCGGTCGTCTCCGCTTTCTGGTAGGACAGCATCGCCGCCCGAAGCTTCATGTCATTTGTAAATCCCTGTTTGTCCGCCATTCGCATCTCCGTATTCGCAGTATCGCCGCCAGCGATTATAGATATATTCTTCATGGAAATAAAGACAAATCAGCGTTTGAGGGACGCGCACTTTTCGGGCGAGTCTTTTTCCTTCACGCAGCGCAGGTATGAAATCCGTGCCCTGTACAGCTTCTCTATCCCGGCCGGATACATGGCCTGCCGCAAGTTTGCCCGCCACGCGCCGTCGACGGCCTCCGCATGCTTCGCGGAAAGCTCGCTCTCCAGCTTGGCAACGGCGACGTCCATCGCCGCCAGCTTCCTGTCGTGGCAGATCGTATCCTCGGCAAAACCAAGCTCGCCGCCGCAGTCGAACGAAGTCTTCTGCAATGTCGCGGTCAGGGATTTGATGTCGGAGGAAAGCTTCGCGCCCAATCCCCCGTCGTCCTTCTCGAGCGGGAATATGGAGTAGGCGGAAAAATCCTTCTCCGCGAACTTCGCCGGCACCGACTTTCCGTTGTCCTTGAAGAAGGCGGACAGGTCGGCGTTCATGAACTCCCCCTGGCGGTAGTATTTTCCAGCCAGCCCGTATTCGAGGCATAGCATGCGCCCGACGCCGCCGTCGAGGCCATACGCGCCGTTCGCGAAATATGAAAACGACGACGAATACCCGCGCTCCTCCATCAGGCTGGCCTTTATCTTTTCCGCGCATTCCTTTTTCGAGTAGCGCGCCAGCCCGGATGATTCGGCCTCGACGAAACGGCCGCCGGCAACATCCGCCCCGGACAGTCCCCTTACCTCCATGCCCGCGCTTTCCAGCCTAAGGAGCGCATATCCGGCATCCGCCGCCGCCGCGGCGCGTACGGCCAAAAGCATCGGCACAACCAAAATCTTTTTCATTATATCCCTCCTCCGTCCCCGGCGCCGATGGACTTCAGCATCTCGAGGGCCAAATACTTTTCTTTCGGATACCTGTCAAGCACCATCTGCCTGTTCGGAATGTATAATCCCACATGCTTCGGGCGTTCGGAGTACAGCAGGTCTATAACCTGCTCGACCGGCATGTCCGCTATATCCGCCCGCCCGTGCAGTGCCCCGTACACGATTTCATACGCCCCCTGAACCCCGTGCTGCACGCTCATCGACCACAGCACGTCGTCTATGACCGGATTGCTGGCAAGCCTGGGAAATTTACTATAGACCTTGTCGACCGCCGGCTGATAGTGCGTGGAGTATATGTAGTCGTACTGCAGCTGCTCGAACAATACCGGCTGCTCCGCCGCGACTTTCCTCCATGCCGCCAGGAACCTGGGATCCCGGTCGCGCGCGCCCTTGTATCCGCCGGCCTTGTAAAGCTCGTCGTACACCTCCGGCGCGAGGTTGCGGATGAAGCCCATGAAGGACTTCATCGAGCCGTAGTTGGAAGAGCTGCCCCACGAGCCCGTGCTTATCTGCCACTTGCCGAAGCTGCCGCCGCCCGGATCGGATGCATACCACGCGGCGATGTCGCCGCTGGATTCAAATTCGCTGGAAAGATCGCCCAGCCTGTGTCCGCCCGCCGTATAGAACGATATTGGCGCATAGCTGCCGAAATAGTTGAATTCGAATTCGGACAGCGGCGGCGGCTCGGTGTACGCCTTGCCTATCACGTCGGCGAACGTAACGGATTCCAGCTCGGACGCGGCATAGTCGTAATCGTCCGGATCGGCCAGGAACAGCATGACCGATTCAAGGGAAACGAGGATGATCAGCGAGGTGATTAGAAACGCGAGCCCGGACAGCTCCAGCTTCCCCTTTGCCAGCGCGTCCCACGCGTACCTGACGAACGCGAACGCGGACAGGACGACGAAGGCGTCGCGCGCGTACTCGAACAGGTTGGAATAGCGGATGAGGAATCCCTTCAGGGGCGAGGTCGCATACCCGTCCGCGGCCAGCGCCGGAACCGCCGCGAGCAGCAGGCACGCGAAGACGGCGAGCAATGGCCGGAATTTGAAAATTTTCAACATACCGGCATTATACCAAATCCCGCGCCAATACTCAAAAGAAAAAGAAAACCCCTCTCCCAAAAGGGGAAAGGGGACAGATGGCAATCCGGAAGGCTATTCCTTCAGCAACAGGTAGTTGAACTCCGAATGTATCGGGTTCATTTCCATGTCCAGCTGCAGAAGGCCGTCCCTGAGCACCCTGTAATATACCGGATACTGTCCCTCCAGCTTGATTTCGTCGCTGGCGGTGCGCACGACCTTGCCGGTTTCGGTGAACGGCACGCTCGGCTTGTCGAGATATTCCAGCTTCAGCGAGTATTCGTCGCAGGAAATGTCAAGCGTCGTTCGTATGCCGGAACAGTCGGCGCACGGCACCACGCCGGAATACGTTCCGTCTATGCCGCGGCACATCCTGTACTTTGCCGTGAACACGACCGCGCCGAATACGACGACCGCCGCAACCGCCGCGTAAAGGAACGGCTTTGCGAAGTTGGGCCTGCCGCGGCCCGTCCCGGCCATCGCCGGATTGTCTGTTTTTATGTTTTTAACCATGTTATTGCTCCTTTGTTTAGTTGTTATGTGGCCATCTATTTTATCCCTGTGCTGCCGAAACCGCCGGCACCGCGCGAGCTTTCCTCCAGCTCGCTTTCAGACTGCGCCTCCGCAAGCTCGAACTGCACGACCGGCTCGACCACTATCTGGGCGATTTTCATCCCGCGCTCGATAACGATCGTTTCATTAGACAGGTTGACGGCTATCGCCTTCAGCTCGCCGCGGTATCCGCCGTCTATCGTGCCGACGGAATTGGCGAACCCGAGCCCGAGGTTGAGCGCATTCCCGCTCCTGGGTCTTAAAGTGCACCCGTACCCCGGTTCCGGCGCCAGCTTGAACCCCAGCGGTATCGCCGCGCGTTCAAGCGGACGCAGAACAGCGCCCTCGCAAGCGCGCGCATCGATTCCTGAATCATCGGGATGCGCGTAGGCGACGTCGCCCCACGAGCGGTCGTAGTCCGGAAGATACAGTATTTTCGCGCGCGCTTTCTTCATAATTGGAATGATAAGGCATCAATCGGACGTTGTAAATGAAAAAAAATAAGGATAACGAAAAGGCCGGACTTATGCCCGACCTTCCCGACTATGCTTCGCGGAGGGAAGGCTTGGCTTGCCAAGCGCGCCGCCCGCTGGATATTGGTTATTTGTTCACGGCGTCCTTCAAGGTTTTTCCAGCCTTGAATTTCGGCTGCTTCGACGCGGGAATCTTTATCTCGGCGCCGGTGCGCGGATTGTGCCCCTTGGTCGCCTTCCTTTTAGAAACGGAGAAGGTGCCGAAGCCGATAAGGCGGACTTCCTCGCCTTTCTTCAGGGCTTTCGTAACAACGTTGACGAATGCGTCCAAAGCCTCGCCTACTTTCACTTTCGAAAGGTCTGTGGCATCTGCAACCGCGTTGATTACATCATTTTTATTCATAGCTATTCTCCTTTTACCTTATGTTACATGTATTGATTTCCAACACACTGACCCGATTCTAACGGCAGACCCGAGGAAAAGTCAAGAGGAACCGTACATTCCTTCACGAAAAACAGGCTTTCCAAGGAAATTTCCGCCCGTTTTATCTGAAAGTCTGGGTTTTGTACCGGTATTATAGCAGGCGCTTTAAAACAGCCCGCCCCTGCTGACGGAACTTTCCTCGCCAGCATAGCGGAACAGGTAGCGCTCGTCGTGGTCGCTGGCCCCGTCCATCTCGACCGAGCATTTATAAAGAGGCTCCTCCGGCTTCCGGCAATCGACGTACTTATCGCCGGACTTTATGTCGTCGAGCGTCACCTCGTTCGTGGCAAGCTTGATGAACGTCTCGGCCAGCGCGACCAGCACGACCCCGACGACCAGTATGCCGATATGTTCCCAATGCATCTCGCCCTCGTAGGCCGCCTTGGCCAGAATCCACAGTATCGTGAACACCGCCGCGACATAGATAAGGCGGCGGAACTGCTGGAACACCCTCACGAGCCCGTCCACGAATTTCTTCCACGGACCCAGATCCGCCTCGCTTACCTGTATCAGGCTGACCAGGCACATGGGGACGAGCTTGGTATCCTTCTTCGCCTTCGCCGTCTTCATCTTTTCCTGGCACCCTATGCGTATGCGCTCCTTCGCGTCGTCGGAAAGCTTATATCCGTTGCCGCGGCTGCGCGTGCCGCCGCCCGTGCGCCGCACCTGCGCCCCCGCCAGATTGGAAAACAATACGAAAGACACCATAAGATAAGCGAAAATCTTTTTCATGCGGATACTCCTTTGCATGAAGGTATGATATCATAAAAAAGGAAATGGGGCAAGGGATTTAATCTCGCTCCGCGGTCATCACGGGCAGCGTGAGCCCAAAGGGGGAGCCGCCTCCGGCCCGGAATCCGGACGGTGTAAGGTTCGTTGCCGAAGGCAGCTCTCTATTCCGCCAAGTCCAAGGATTCCTCCGCAGATTGGATTCCAGCGTCTGGCGCCGGAATGACGGGCTGAAAATGCTTGTCCACGTCTATGCTCTTCGCCGTCTTCGCGCCCAGCGCCTTCATGCCTTCCGCGATGGAAATCGCCGATCCGCGCCCCGTGGACAGCTGCGCGAACGCGTCGTCGTAGGCCTTGCGCGCGCCGAGCAGCGAGTTGTCGACCTTCTTCATGTTGTCCACGAAGCCGGAAAGCTTGTCGTACAGCCGCCCCGCGCGCTCCGCGATGATCGAGGCGTTCTGGTTCTGCCGCTCTATGCTCCACAGGTTCCTGACCGTGCGCAGTATCGGCAGTATCGATGACGGCGTGGTGATGGCGACGTTCGACTTGTACGCGTTGTCATAGATGTTGTTGTCGTACTTCAGCGCCTCGAGATAGGCGTGCTCGTTCGGGATGAACATGAACACGAAATCCAGCGAGTTGTCGGAAAGGTATTTCTGGTACTCCTTCGTCGAAAGATCGGAAATATGCTGGCGTATCGAACGCACGTGGCTCTCCAGGTGCCGCTTCTTCAAGCCCGCGTCCTCCTCCTCCTTCACGAAATCGACGTAGTTCGTGATCGACACCTTGGAATCGACGACCAGCTTCTTGCCGTTCGGCAGGTTGATTATGCAGTCGGGACGGAGGTTACGCCCGGCCTCGCCCTTCAGGTTCGCCTGCATGTAGTAGTCGATTCCCTCGGAAAGGCCGGCCATGTCCAGTATGGTCTTCAGCTGCCGTTCGCCCCAGTCGCCCTGCACCTTCGAATTGCCCTTCAAGGCGTTGGCCAGGCTGTCCGCGTTCTTGGACAGCGTGGTGTTGAGGTTCTTGAGCTCGTCCAGCTCGCGCTTCAAAGCTCCCTTGTCGCTCTGGTTCATCAGGTTGGTCTTTTCTATCATCTCGCGGAAATCCTTCATCTGGTTTTGGAACGGGGACAGGAGGTTAGAGAGCGAGGTCTTCTGCTCGCTGGCGAAATATTCCTTCTGCATTTTCAGCACGCGGTTCGAGATGTTCTCGAACTCGCGGGCAAAATCGGACTTTATCCTTTCTATCTCCGCGGCCTTCGCCTCCATGCCCTTTTGCTCCTGCTGCAGCCGGAACCGGAGCCTGAAATTCTCGTTTGCGTAATAAACCGCGGCCACGACGGCCAAAACGGCGATGAAAAGCGATAAATAAACTATTGTCATTTCCGGCTCCGCGCATTATAATCGAACGTATTTTAAGCGAAAGTTTGTCGAAATGGAAGAACTAAAAAAACAGCTGGTGCTGTACATAGAGCCCGACCCCATGCTGCGGCGCAAGGCCGAGCGGGTGGGCGAGGTCACGCCCGGCATCCTGGCGGCCCTGGACGGCATGGCCGAAATAATCGGCCGGTTCGACGGCATAGGGCTTGCCGGCCCGCAGGTAGGCGTGCTGAAGCGGATAATACTTATCGACGCGGGGACGATAGCGGCCGAGGACGGGCGTCCCATGCCGGCGGAGCGCTACATGCGGCTCATCGACCCGGAAATCATCGGATATTCGAAGGAAACCTGCGAAAGGGAGGAGGGCTGCCTTTCTCTTCCGACGATATTCGCGAACGTGACACGCCCGGAAGGTATAGATTTCGAATACACGGACGCGAAGGGGAAAAGGATAAGGGCGAAGGCGGACG
>JAISNH010000012.1 GCA_031276335.1 Rickettsiales bacterium | reverse complement strand
CGGGCTTTTCGACATCATGCCGGAGCTGGCTATCGGGCGCGGGGTGCTGGGTGCCGTGATGCCATCTGCTTCTGACATGGCGGCGATACGCAGGAACCGGAAGGCAGTCGCGGATTTCGCCGCGACGGACAGGGGGCAGTCGGCCGTCCTGTTCGACGGCAGTGTGATTGCGACCGAGACCTTCAAGGGCACGGACGAGCTTATCCGGCGGGCGGCGAGGCTGAAGCGCGGGCGGCGCGGCGGCGTGCTGGTCAAGGTGATGAAGCCGGGGCAGGACATGCGCGCGGACATCCCGACAATCGGCATAGGCACGATAAAAAACCTGGCCGCGGGCAAGTTCGACGGCGTGGCGGTCGAAGCCGGCAAGGTGATAACGGAAGGCGACAGGCGCGCGCTGCTCCGCCTTGCGGACGAAAAGGGAATCTTTATCGTCGGGATATGAAAACCGCTTTACGCAAAAAATGAAACCCGCGGAAAAAAAGGCATCGCGGGATTCTATTCACATCGCTTGAATTATTTCCATCGATTGCTCCAATATCCAGTATCTGCGCTCTTCCCGCGAATATTCGGACCATTCCCGCATATCCCATTTGATTCCATCGAGGCAATCTCCACCGTATATAATTTGAGCGAACGCCGCATTGTTATATTGCGCAACCGCAGCAAAGCCAGCGCATTCCATTTCCACGCAAATACATCCCTCCGATTTGCGAAGCTCGTATTTGTTTTTGGTTTCCCTATAGAAAGCGTCCGTAGTCCAGGTTTTTCCGGTTATATATGGAATTTTATTTTTTTCAAAATAATATTCGATATTGCCGACAATCGTTGGATCGATTCCGATTTCCCTGGACGGTTTTATATAATGGTATGAAGTGCCTTCATCCCTGACGGCAGAACTTATAATAATAATCTTGCCCCTGGCAATTTCCTTATTCAATTCCCCGCCGCTGCCGACCAATAGGAATTTCTTGCATCCCATCGCGACAAGTTCCTCGATTACCGCCGCATTAGGGCCGCCAAGCAGGGCATATGCCAGGCAAATATTGACGCCGTTGAAATTTATTTTATAAATCTCATATTTTCTGTCTAATGTGGAAAAATAACCGATTATTTCCGAGGGATAGTTTTTCACGAATAATTCTATTTCTTTCGTAAAAAAAACATAATACGCATAGTTCCGGCATATTGTCGACAGGAGCGATCCTTTCGCGAGGATCTATCTTGACATCGCGAGATTCATCGAATTCCAAAATTGGGAATGCTTCATTTTTCATGATTCATACACTAGCAAGGTACAATCTAAAATGCCAGAACTTTTATATGTGGGCGCATGGAAACCTTCATATTTTCCTATAGGCCTTACATGAAATTGTACGGGTCGATGTCGATTTTGACGCGCACGGAGGAGGGCGCCGGGATTCGCGCCAGCCAACGCTTCAATATGTCCTGCACGCGCACAGTCTTCGCGACGATGAACAGGAAGCGCTTCCGGTAGTTCCTGTTGATGACGGCGAGAGGGGCGTCGATGGGGCCGAATGCCTGCACCCCGGAGAGCCCGACCGGTAGGTTCCGCGCAAGCGCGCCGCAGAACCGCTCCAACGCCAGCTTGTCCTTCGAGGAGGCCAGCACGGCGGCCAGCTTTGAAAACGGCGGCATTCCCACCGCCTTCCGGTCGGCCAGCTCGCTTTCGACGAAGCTGTCGCGGTCGTTGTTCTTTATCGCCTGCATGACCGGGTTGTCGGGATTGTAGGTCTGTATCGCAACCTCGCCCTTTTTCTCGCCGCGGCCGGAGCGGCCGGACACCTGCGTCAGGATTTGGAACGTGTTTTCGTTCGCGCGCAGGTCGGATGAGGAAAAGCTCATGTCGCCGTCGACCACGCCGACAAGCGTAAGGCTTGGGAAGTGATGCCCCTTCACTAGTATCTGCGTTCCGATGATTATGTCGACCTCGCGCCGCTCTATCGCCCCTATTATCTCGGAAAGGCGCGTCTGGGAAGTAAGGCAGTCCGACGAAATCGTAATCGCGCGCGCGGAGGGGAATCGGTTGCGCACCTCCTCCTCTATCCTCTCGATCCCAGGCCCGCACAATGCCCAGCCGGCCTCTTTGCCGCATTCCGGGCATGCGGGCGGCAGCTTTGTCGAATATCCGCAATGATGGCAAAAACACCGGGTTTCATCCTTTTTATGCGCTGTCAGATACACGCTGCAGTTCGGACATTTCATCCTGTGCCCGCATTCCGAGCACAGCACCAAGGGCGCGTACCAGCGGCGGTTGATGTACAGCATTACCTGGCTTTCGTTCAACAGCGCCGATTCGATCTTCCTTACCAACGGGCGGGAAAGCCATGCCTGTCCCCACGGCTCCCTTTCCGGCTTCGCGCCGCGCATGTCGATAAGCTCGATGTCCGGCATGCTGGCCTCGCCGTACCGCGTTTTCAGCCGCACCTCGCCGTATCGTCCCGTCCGCACGTTGTTCAGCGTTTCGATCGACGGCGTCGCCGAGGCGAGGATTATGGGGATTTTTTCAATCGAGGCCTTCAGCACCGCCATGTCGCGGCCATGGTAGACCACCCCGTCCTCCTGCTTGTAGCTGCTGTCGTGCTCCTCGTCCAGAACGATAAGGCGGAGGTTCCGGAACGGCAGGAACAATGCCGACCGGGTGCCGGCGACAACCCGCGCGCGTCCGTCGGCTACGGATTTCCAATTCTCCCGCCGGCTGGCGGGCGTAAGTCCGCTGTGCCACAAGACCGGCTGTATCCCGAAGCGTTTTTCGAATTTCGACAGGAACTGACCGGTCAGCGATATTTCCGGCAGCATGATAAGGATTTGCGGAAGGGGGGCGCTTTCGGAATCCGATGGCTTCAACGCCTCGGCCACCGTATTGAAATATACTTCAGTCTTGCCGCTGCCCGTGATTCCGTCAAGCAGGGTTACGGAAAATCCCCGCCCCAGTTTTCGGGACAATGCGTCCGCCGCCTTCCTCTGCTCCGGCTCCAATTCCACGCCGGCATATTCAGCGGCGTATTCAATCTCCTTTTTGCGGGAGCGGACGGTTCCGAAAACCTCGTCGAATCCCATTACCATTTTCAAGACGTTGCCGGCCGAGGCCATGTTGTATTCCGCCACGCGGTTCACGAAGGTCTTCTGGGTGCTCGAAAGACTGTAGTCGCCCGCCCTGGAAATTATGCTTTTCACTTTCGAAACCGGGTAGTCGAGCGGTTCGGAATTACGGCCCCAGATAACGCCGGTTTCCACTTTTCCGCGAAGCGGAACCTTGACCAAATCCCCCACGGAAAACATATCCGCATCCGGCACGATATAGTCGTATCCGTCTGTATTCAACGGAAGTAATACTTTAACTATATCTTTCGGTTTTAATATCGTATTATCAGTCATTTATCTTTCTTTTTAAAAGTGAAGAATCACCATAAGAATAGAAGCGGTAACCATGTTTTTTCGCATGTTCGTACGTTGCCCTCATCTCCTTCATTCCGGCGAAGGCCGACACCAGCATGAACAGCGTCGAACGCGGCAGGTGGAAGTTCGTCATAAGCATGTCGGCAGACCTGAATTCGTAACCCGGGGTGATAAAAATATCCGTTTCGCCCTTAAACGGTTTTACGTCGCCGTCAACCCCGGTCGCCGCCTCCAAAAGCCGGAGCGTGGTCGTGCCGACCGCCAGTATCGGGCGGCCGTCCCGCTTCGCCGCGTTTATCCGCCGCGCGGTGTCCGGGGATATGATTCCGTATTCGGAATGCATGACATGCCCGATCGTGTCCTCGGCCTTCACGGGCTGGAATGTGCCGGCTCCGACATGCAGCGTAAGATAAGCGAATTCCATGCCTTTTGCCTTCAGGCGCTCCATGAGCCGAGGGGTGAAATGCAGCCCTGCGGTAGGCGCCGCGACCGCGCCCTTGACGCTCGCGTACACCGTCTGGTAGCTTTCCGCATCCTCGGGCGTCGTTTCCCGCTTTATATACGGCGGCAACGGGGTAGCGCCGATTTTTTCGATGGCCGCGAAAAATTCCGCATCGGTTTTATCGAATTTCAGTTCGATTCCGGCATCGCCTTTCTTTCCCTTGACAACGGCGTTCAACGCTCCGCCGCCAAAGGCGATCCGATCGCCCTCGCTCAACTTTTTCGAGTTTTTTATAAAGGCGAGCCAAGTATCCGGAGCAGTGTTTTTATGCAGCATAGCCTCGTATTCCCGGCCGCCGGAAATGCCGCGAATCCTTGCCGGGATTACCTTTGTATTATTCAATATAATCAAGGTATTATATGGCAAAATATCGACTAAATCTTTAACTTTTCGCGTAAGCAATTCCGGCACAAGCAGCAGCTTCGCCTCATCCCTTTTGGAAAGAGGTTTGGAGGCGATAAGCTCCGCCGGCAGATCGAAATCGAAAAGATCGACTTTCATTGGAATCCTCCTGGATTGTTTTTCGTCCGGCCACCGAAACCTTCATTTCGAATACATGATATGATAATCGCGGGGGGAACACAAGAAATAAAAAGTTTCGAAAGGGCGTTTCCAAGATATAGAATTATACTTCTTGGACTTGTTCCGTGCGGGCGGTATTATAGATTTTAGTATAATGGGAGGGATGAAGAACCCGAGCGAATAAAACCTTATCGACGAGCGTTGTTAGCGAGGAGATTAGGTTGCGTCGCGAGGATACTTCGGTCAGCCCGGCATGAACTTTAGTATAATGGGAGGGATGAAGAAGGTAGACCCCAAACTTCATCCCATAAGATTCCGGCTTTCGCCGGAATGACGACGGGGTGTGGATTCCCGCCTCGACAAGCAGGCGGGAATGGTACCTTAAAAGCTTCC
>JAISNH010000019.1 GCA_031276335.1 Rickettsiales bacterium | reverse complement strand
GCCGTAGGCAAACCACGCTATAAGCACCGCGACGATGATGAAAAACCCCTGCGTCGAGGCCTTTTTCTGCCCCAGCCTGGAATTGATGTACCTGTGATGCAGCTTCCTTATCATGCAATTTCTCCGTTGAAAGTAATTTTACCATAAAATAATTTTATTATAAAATCATTATAAAGTAAAATAATTATTTGTAAAGGAAAATCTTCCCCTCCTCCGCGATTTCCGCCCCCGCCAGCCTGCGTGAATAAAAAACTGTTGATAAAATACGGGCGGCAGTATAATCTTGGAAAAGACTTTTGTAAATAGGAAAAACCGCAAAAAACGCCGATCTCCACAGTTTTTGCCGAACGGCCACCGAAAAAGGAAAAATAATGACGAAAAAGTACGATTTTAAAAGCATAGAGGCGAAATGGCAGAAGATTTGGGAGTCGGAACGACTGTTCGACGCAAAAATCGACAGGGGCAAACCGAAGTTCTACGGGCTCATCGAATTCCCGTATCCCTCGGGCGCCGGATTGCACGTCGGGCATCCGCGTCCTTTCACCGCCATGGACATCATCGCCCGGAAGCGGCGCATGCAGGGCTACAACGTGCTGTACCCGATCGGGTTCGACAACTTCGGCCTGCCGACCGAAAACTATGCGATAAAGAACAATATCCATCCGGCGGAAGCGGGACGCGCGAACATCGAGAATTTTACCCGGCAGCTGAAGAGCATAGGCTTTTCGTTCGCGTGGAACAGGGCCGTCGTGACCTCGGATCCCGACTATTACAAATGGACGCAGTGGATGTTCGTGCAGTTCTTCAAGGCCGGGCTCGCCTACAAGGGCGAGGAGGAAATCTGGTGGTGCCCCAAGTGCAAGATCGGAATCACGAACGAGGAGCTGGAGGCCGGCCGGTGCGAGCGCTGCGGCTCCGAAGTCGTCAAAAAAACGAAGGAGGCCTGGGTCCTCAGGATGCAGAGCTATTCCGACAAACTCCTGGAAGGCCTTTCGCGCGTCGATTATCCCGATGCGATCAAGAAGATGCAGGCCGACTGGATCGGGAAGTCCGTCGGCGCGGAGATCGATTTCGCCATCGCGGGCACGACCGAAAAGCTCCGCGTGTTCACGACACGGGCAGACACGCTGTTCGGCGCTACGTATATGGTGATTGCGCCCGAACATCCGATCATCGACAGGCTTTCCATCGGAAATATCGAGGCCGTGCGCGAATACCGCGACTCCGTCATACTCAAGACCGACGTCGAGCGGCAGCGGAGCGAAAGGGACAAGACCGGCGTGAAGCTTGAGGGCGTCATGGCGGTCAATCCCTTCACCGGCGCGGAAATCCCGGTGTTCGCCGCGGACTATGTGCTGATGGACTACGGCACGGGAGCTATAATGGCGGTGCCCGCGCACGACGAGCGCGACTATGGATTTGCCAGGAAATTCAACCTGCCCATAATAGAAGTGCTGAAGGGCGGGGACGTGTCCAAGGAGGCCTATGCCGGCGACGGGGAGCACGTCAATTCCGGCTTTCTGGACGGACTGGGCAAGGACGAGGCCATCTCGGTGGCGGTGAAGGAAATCGAGAAACGCGGAATAGGGCGCGTGGCGGTGAAATACCGCATGACGGACTGGACTTTTTCGAAGCAGCGCTACTGGGGCGAGCCCATACCCATGATAAATTGTCCGCATTGCGGATGGGTGCCGGTGCCGGAGTCCGAACTGCCGGTCGAGCTGCCGGAAATCACCGACTACATGCCCACCGAGGATGGGCTTTCGCCGCTGGCAAAGGCGGCGGATTGGGTCAACGTCAAGTGCCCCCAGTGCGGCGCGCCCGCGAAGCGCGAGACCGATACCATGCCCACGTGGGCTGGTTCGTCGTGGTATTACCTCAGGTATATGGACGCGCGCAACCCGGACGAGTTCGCCTCGAAGGATGCCCTCGACTATTGGGGACAGGTCGATTGGTACGTCGGCGGGCAGGAGCACGTGACGCGGCACCTCCTGTATTCGCGTTTCTGGTACAAGGCTCTTTACGACTCCGGGTTCCTGCCATATGACGAGCCATATAAAAAGCGTTCTCTGACCGGCTTGATACTGGCCGAGGGCGGAGGGAAGATGAGCAAGTCGAAGGGCAATGTCATCAATCCCGACAGCATAGTCGCGGAATACGGCGCGGATACGCTACGCGTGTACGAGATGTTCATCGGCCCGTTCGACCAGTCGGCGGCGTGGAGCACCGCCTCGATGATAGGCGTGCACCGCTTCCTTTCGCGCGCATACGACCTTGCGGCGAATGTCGCGGATATCCCTATGGATGCGAAGGGCAGGGCCGCCACCGCGCGTGCGGCGAAGGACGTCGGCGAGCGCATAGAGGGCATGAAGTTCAATACCGCGGTGTCCGCTCTGATGATATTTTCCAACTATATGGCGGAACTGGCGCAGATACCGCGCGCGATGATGGAGACCTTTGCGCGGCTGCTGTCCCCGTTCGCGCCGCACCTTGCCGACGAGATATGGGAAACGCTGGGGCACGGGGACAGGCTGGCCTTCGCCGCATGGCCTTCGTTCGACCCGGCCGACATCGCCTCTGACACCGCGACCATAGTCGTGCAGGTCAACGGCAAGAGGCGCGACCAGATAGAGGTTCCCGCCGCCATTTCCGGCAAGGAGCTGGAGGAGGCCGCGCTGTCCCTTCCTTCCGTTGAATCCTATATCGCGGGCAGGGCGGTGAAGAAAATCATCGTCGTGCCGGGCAAGATCGTGAATATCGTCGCATAGGCCGGGTTTCTTTTTTCTCTTGCATTCCACCCCCTTCTATAGTAGCCTTGAAAACAGGTATGGGAAATCCATATCAGCGTTCCGAGAGGAGCGCGGGACTTAAAACATCCTTCCTAAATGGCGTTGCACCGCCTAAAAAGTGTCTTCCTAACGATGTTGGGAAGCTGTGGGAATATATTGAATACCACAGGGTCATATTTAGGTGATTGTTTTAACTTCCCAACCATTTACTTTTGTATCTGGGTTTTTGTTTTTAACAAAGGGAGAAAGAAATGAAACCACAATCAATCATATTTATACTGATAGGAGTATTCGTACACGGCGGAGGAGTATCGGCCGCATCTACGGCCAACCTCGATGCATTGGCTCAGGCGCTTGAGGACTACTGCATACCGAAGTGCGAATCCGGATGCAGCGAATCGTTCTTGGCCGAATACGATTCCGCAACCGGGGAGTGCAAGTGCGGGGCGAACCTTACGTACGATGCAGGCCTTAGGGAATGCATTGTACAGTGCCCTGCCGGGACTTACGCATCGCAAAGCGCTACTTGTCCGGCCGGGACGTATAAGATAGGCAATACCGACGAACATGGGGTAATGGCGGCCGGGACAAGCTGTCCAGCCGGAAGCTACAAGATAACAATAAATTGAAGGGGATTAAAATGAAACCACAAATTAAAATACTGGCGGGCATGCTGCTCGCGATATCAACTTCCGCCTCGGCGCAGGGCGTCCAATGTCTGCCGTGCCCGGCGGGAACATATGCCGCGGCCGGAGCGACCGAATGTACGCCGTGTCCGGCGGGAAAATACTGTCCGTTCGGAACGTCCGCGCCTCAGACTTGTCCGTCGGGGCAGGTGCCCGATTCCAGCAAGTCGACCTGCACGGCGTGCGCGCCCGGAATGTATTCCAATGCCGGCGGCGCGTCGTGCGCTATTTGTCCGGCGGGATACTATTGCCCCGGCAACAGCGACAAGAAGCCATGCCTTATCTGCCCTTCCGGCGCTGACGAGGATTATTTGAAAAAGTGCACCAAGTTCAATGTGGTGCTTGGATATACGGATGCGTTGAGCTGTATCGGGGCTCCTCCGGCCGCAAAATGGCAGCTTGTGAATTCCTTTACCACCACGAAGAATTCTGCTAGCAAATCCGGTACCATTCAGCCCGGCATATACCGGCTGGACGCCTATTTGGATTCCAACCACTATAATTCGAGCGTCCTGGTGCTGATAAAGCCTACGGGGTATTTTCTGCACAGGAACACCTATGGCGCGACCATGGAGGTATATATAGACCTCAATAATGCCACTTTTGTTTCGGAAAGCTTTCGGATTGGCAGCGATGCAAAAATGATAAGCGTGCCCGGACTGAGTGTAGGCAATATAAACCAAAAAGACAATACGTCTTCGATCTACAAACTCAACTAACAAAGGGGGTTCGCCCCCCTTATTACGGGACAAGGCTTCATGGTCTTCTACCTTGTCCCTCCCTAAACTCCATACCAGGTTGACCGAAGTATCCTCGCGACGCAACCTAATCTCCTCGCTAACACTGCTCGTCGATAAGGTTTTATTCGCTCGGGTTCTTCATCCCTCCCAGTTTATTTAAGATTTATCATTTAGGATTATGCTGCATGGCGGTGGATGCCGGCCTTCGCCGGTATGACGACCAAGGGTGCCGGAATGACGGGGAGGGGCG
>JAISNH010000108.1 GCA_031276335.1 Rickettsiales bacterium | reverse complement strand
ACCATGCCGATGATTGTGAACGATATTTGCCTTTCCATTGCCGATATTATCGCAAAATCCGGGCTTGCCTCCGACATCGTGGTTTTCGATGCCTTGAATCGGCAGGGGGACGCCCGGCTTTATGCCGTTTGCAACATAATTCTGGAAATTCGCGCCTCGACCCCGCATTTCGACGAGAATTTGCGGCGCAAGTTGAAGAAGGATTCGGAAGCTGCCTCTGCGATTGCTGTTTTTTCCAGCAAATACAATCGGTTGCTGAAGACGGTCAAGGCGTACGACTCGGACGGTTCGGTGTACGGGGTTCTTTACCGGGGGCTGCTGGGGCAGGTGCACGGAATACTGACATCGGCTCTTGGCAACGAAAATTTGCATGCAAAATCAAATAGTTCCGGCGGGGATGGCGAATCGGATTCCGATTCCCGTGCTTCCTCCGGCTCTTTTTTCGACTCCGAGCCCGGCGTGGCACCGGCAAAGGGCGATGCGGCGGAATAATATCCTATTTTTTACTCTTGCAACTTGTCCTCCGCCGTAGTATTTTTGTTCTATGAGCGATGTAAAATCCATCATTGAGAAAAACGCAGGCGAGTACGCGGCGGGCTTCGACCCGGAAATCGCCGCGGACGTTATTCCCAAAAAGGGCGTTAGCGAGGACGTCGTGCGATATATCTCCGAAAAAAACGGCGAATCGGGGCGAGTCTTGGAATTCCGCCTGGCCGCGCTTGAAAAATGGCGGAAAATGAAGGAGCCGCACTGGGCGCTTTTCGACTATCCCCCGATCGACTACGACGACATCTATTGTTTCGCGCAGCCGAATCGGGACGCTCCCATGGCGGACGAGAAGATACGGAAAACCTACGAGCGGCTGGGCGTGCCTCTTGCCGAGCGGAAAATCCTGGAGGGGCAGGCGGTCGATGCAGTGGTGGACAGCCGCTCGGTCGCAACCACCTACCGCGACCAGCTCGCCTCGCTCGGCATAATATTCTGCCCGATTTCCGCCGCGCTCCGGGAATACCCGGATCTGGTGTGGAAATACCTGGGCTCGGCCGTACCGCCGGATGACAATTTTTTCGCCGCGCTCAATTCCGCCGTGTTTTCCGACGGGACGTTCGCCTATGTGCCGAAGGGCGTGAAGTGTCCCGTCGAGCTGTCGAGCTATTTCCGCCTGCAGGCCGAGAAGCTGGGGCAGTTCGAGCGTACGCTAATCATCGCCGACGAAGGCTCGGATCTGTCCTATCGGGAGGGAGGCTCGGCGCCGATACGCACGTCCTATCAGATTCATTCCGGCGTGGTGGAGGTGATCGCCCTTGCCGGCGCGCGGGTCAAATACTCGACCGTGCAGAACTGGTACGGCGGGGACGAGGAGGGCGCCGGCGGCATATACAATTTCGTGACGAAGCGGGGGGTGGCCCACGCCGATGCCCTCATCTCGTGGACGCAGCTGGAGGTCGGCTCGATAAAGACGTGGAAATACCCGTCGTGCGTGCTGAAGGGCGACCGCGCGCGCGGCGAATTCTATTCCGTGGCCATCACGAACCGGCGGCAGGCGGCCGACACCGGCACGAAGATGATCCACATCGGACGGGACACCGGCAGCACCATTTTTTCCAAGGGCGTCGCACTAGGCCGGTCGAAAAACGGATACCGCGGCTTGGTCGACATAGCGGCAGGGGCGCGCGGCGCGAAGAACTATACCAAATGCGACAACCTGATTATCGGGGACGGGGCCGAATCGCTTGCGCTTCCCGACATACGGAACGCGGATCCGTCGGCCGCGGCGGCGCACGAGGCGCAGGTCGCATCCATAAGCGACGAGCAGCTTTTCTACCTGGCGAGCAGGGGCATCGCCGCGGAACAGGCGGTCGGCCTTCTCGTCAACGGGTTCTGCTCCGACGTGATACGCCGGCTGCCGGCCGAATTCGCGCTGGAGGCGCGCGAGCTGATAAACATAAGCATAGAGGATTATGATGATGCTGAAGATTGAAAACCTGCATGTCGCGGCGGAAGGAAGGGAAATCCTGTCCGGCCTCGGCCTCGGCGTAAAGGCCGGCGAAACTCATGTAATAATGGGAAAGAACGGCGGCGGCAAATCGACCCTTTTGTCCGCGATCGCGAAAAATCCGAAGTACGAAATCACGGCCGGAAGCATAGCGTTCGACGGCGTCGACCTGGCGGGCAAAAGCGCGGACGAAGTCGCGCGCATGGGCGTTTTCCTAAGCTTCCAGAACGCGCCCGCGATCCCGGGGCTGACCATATCGACGCTCCTCAAGCACGCGGCAAATTCCGTCCGGCGCGCGCGCGGCGAGGAGCCGCTGTCCGCACCGAAGTTCTTCAAGCTCGCGGACGAATATTCAAAGCTGCTCGAGATTCCGCCGGCGTGGATGAACCGCGAGGCGAACGTCGGATTTTCCGGCGGTGAGCGGAAAAAGATCGCCTGCCTGGAAATGCTGTTCCTGAATCCGCGCCTCGCCCTTTTGGACGAGCCGGACAGCGGCGTGGACGTAGACGCGATGAACATAATAGTCCGCGCTATCGAAAGGCTTAGATCCTCCGGCACCGCCTTCGTCGTGGTGTCGCATTATTCGCGCCTTATCGACAGGCTTGCGCCCGACGCGGTGTACGTGATGAGAGAGGGCGCGATCGCCGCTTCCGGCGGCGCGGAGCTCGCGGGAAGGATAGAGGAGCACGGATTTGCCGATATCTAGGATGAGGATTTTGAAGACCTCCGCGCGCGCGCCGTTCATGGACGGATATTCCGCCACCGCCGTGCCGGACCTGCCTTCGTGGCTTATCGCCATGAAGCGGCGGGCGATGGCGGCGTATGCGGAATCCTTCGATGCCTCGATATTGAATCCGGAGGTCGCCCGGTTCATTTCGAGGGGCGGGTTTTCAGAGCGGCCGGCAAAGCCGTTCCTGCCGTCGTCCGAGCTTTCGAGTTATGAATTCTTCGACGTGGAGGCGTATACGATAGTGCTTGTCAACGGCATGTACATGCCGGAGTTGTCCTCCGAGGAGGAAATGCCGTTCTCGGTATACAGCGACGGATTCTTGAACGCGACGAAGGACTGGCCGGATTCCCCCCTAAAGGACGCGCTGTCCGTCGGCGAGGACATCCTTTCCATGCTGAATTCCGCCTACATGCGCGACGGCGCGGTGGTAAGGGTCGCCGCCGGCGAGAAGCTTTCGCGGCCGATACACATAATCTCGCTCGCCACGCCCGGAGCGGAGCGCTCGTTCATGAATCCGCGAATCGCAATAAAGCTTGGTGAGGGGGCGGAGGCCTCGATTATCGAAACCGTTCTATCGCTGGAAGGGGCGGAATACTTTTCCAACCGCGTGGCCGAGCTGTTCCTGGGCGCCGGTTCCCGGCTTTTTCATTACCGGTATTTCGACGCCTCCCCGTCTTCATGCGAGGCCGAAATCGCGTATGTTTCCATGGCCGGGGGCGCCGATTACCGCAACTTTTCCTATGTCCGCCGCGCGGGCGTATTCGACGGGCGCATCCGGATATCCATGGACGCGGGTGCGAAGTCATCCGTCCATTTCGCCGCGGCGGCCTCGCGCGAATCCGACGTGTCGTATGATGCTTCCGTACGGTTGGACGGCTCATATGCCTCGCATGAGAGCTCGCTTGCCGCGGCCGTTTTCGACCATGCGCGCGCGAACCTTGCGACATCGCTTTCGACGTCCCGCGGAATCCGCGGAGCTGAAGTTCGGCAGGCCTCGCGGATACTGCTGGCCTCGGATGCGGCGCGCGGGCGGATAATGCCTCGGCAGTCAGTTTCCTCCGAAGGCGTGAAGGCCTTCCACGGCGCCGGGGTTTCCGGCGTGGACAAGGAGGAGCTATTTTTCCTGCAATCGCGTGGAATCGACGAGAACGCCGCGCGCAAGGCGCTTTCGCAATCCCTGCTTTCCTCGCAGTTCGCGCATATCGCGGATGCCGATATCGCCGGCGAATACGCGCGGATGATTATGGCCGAAAATCCTTGAATTATCCATCGGTGCCGGCTATAGTTGCACCATACTAACCCGGGAGGCGCGGCATGAAGAAGATTTTCCACGGCATCGCTACATTTGTTTTCGCGGCGGCGCTTTCGTTCGCGGCGGCGGCGTCCGATATAGACGATGTCAAATCATACACCCAGAAAATCATCGACGACACGATAGTCAAGATTTTCAACGAAGAGCACAAGACGGAGGAATCGCGGATCGTGCCGTTCCGACGCGCGCTTTCCGACAACTTCAATTTCGACCATATCGCGAACTTCGTCCTCGGCGTGTACGCCAGGGGGCTCGAAGCGGCCGAGAAGAAAAGCTTCATAGATGCGTTTTCCGAGCTGAACGTCTATGGATACGCAAAGAAATTCGCCTCCTACAGCGACCAGAAGGTCGAGGTTACGGGGGCCTCCGCGGCCAAGAAAGCCGGCGAGTTCTTTGTGGAGAGCAGGGTCGCGGCCGCCGCTTCCGGCGAAAAAGACATCGAAGTCGCGTGGCGCATGCAGAAATACGGGGATTCCTACCGCGTGATAGACGTCGTGATAGAGGGCGTGTCTATGGCGATGAGCTTCAAGAACGAATACGCCCCCATACTGAAGGCGGCTGCCGACGGAGGCAAGGCTCCGGTGGCCGAGTTGACCGCGAAGCTATCCGCGAAGACGGCGGAGCTGAAGTCCGGGAAATAGCCCTATAGCTTTTCCAGTATTTTCCTTATCACCGCGCCGAATTTTTCGCTAAGGGTTTCGCCGGGGTTGCATACGAAATCGTCCCGCCTTACGCTAAGATCAGAAATACCCAGCTTGCCGTCCGCGCCGTACAGCCATCCGACCGCGGGCTGGCTTTCCGTTCCGCCTTCGAATAATCGCAGCGCTCCCTGCATGTCCATTTCGATCAGGCCGTCCAGTTCGTTTATTTGCGGCGCGTACGACGAAAGCGGGCGGTCGTCGCGGGCGAAGAACACGGAGTACATGGCTCGATCGCGGAACTCCCCGCCGTCGGCTTTTCTGAAGTCGGCGCTGTATCTTCCTTCCATAATCTTCACGGGATTTTTTATTTCAGCGCCGATTTCCTCGGCCAGCTCGCGGGTGAAGGCCTCCTCCAGCGTTTCGCCGGCGGCCAGATGCCCGCTTGCCGTGGTGTAGAATTTGCGCGGGTTGTCCAGCAATGTCGAGGCGCGTCGCTGGAACAATATCCCGCTTGTTCCGCGCACGAGCCAGCAATGAACCGTGCGGTGCCACAGTCCCTTCGCGTGGACGATCTTCCTGTCCTCCACCCCGATATGGTTTCCGTTTTCATCGTATATGTCGAGCATTTCAGCCAATTTTTTCCTCCAGCAGTTTTTTCTTCGCCTCCGCCTCAGCCAGCGCGTTCCTGTATTCTGCCAGCACATCCGGCTTCGCGTTTTCCGTGAATCCCTTGTTGGACAGCTGCTTGGACAGGCTTCCGATGCGTTTTTCCGTCGCGGCCAGTTCGGCCCTGCTTTTCGCGATTTCCTCATCGCGGTTCGCCGCGGACAGCTTCGTTTCAAGCTCTAGCTGGAATTTTTCCGCGTTCGCGATATTGGCTTTTCCCAGCGTGATTTGCGCCGCGAACGGCTCGCGGATGAGATCAACCTCCTTCCCGAAGCCCAATCTTTCCCACAGCTCTGCGGCGATGAACGGCGTCACCGGCTGCAGCATCTTCAGCATGCCTTTCAGCGCCTCGTGCGCGGCGGAAAGAATCGCGCCGCGGTTCGCGCCCGCAAGCTCCGGCTTCGCGGCCTCGATGAACGCGCTGCAGAAATCGTCCCACACGAAGTGGTAGATATTGTTTGCATATTCGTCGTAGCGGTAGGCCTCCATGCCCGCCTCGGCGGCCGCGACCGCGCCGTTCATCCGGCCGATTATCCAGTCGGCGGCCGGGGCGGATCGTGCCGCGTCGAATTTTTCCGGAGCCCCGGCGATCCCGTTGATTTCCCAGAACGCCACCGCGTTCAAGAGCTTGGTCAGGAATTTCTTCGCATTTTCGACGTTGGCCTTGCCGAAGGGGTTTGTGCGGTTCTGGTTCGCGGCGAGGCATATCGCGAAGCGCAGGGGGTCCGCCCCGAATTCGCCGATGAAGTCTAACGGATTTATCACGTTGCCCTTCGTCTTGCTCATCTTCACGCCGCGCTCGTCGGTGACCAGCCCGTGCAGCACCACCTTTCCGAACGGAGCCTTGCCCGTGAAGTACAGGCTGAACATCGCCATCCGCGCGACCCAGAAGAATATGATGTCGAATCCGGTGACAAGCACTGAGTTCGGGAAATATTTTTTGAAGTCGGGCGCGCTTTCGTCCGGCCATCCCAGCGTCGCCATAGGCCACAGGCCGCTTGAAAACCAAGTGTCCAGCACATCTTCGTCCCGCGCCAACCCGGTCGGCGGATTTTTCCCGACGTAGGCCAGCTTTCCGTCCTTGCCGTAATAGGCGGGTATTTGGTGCCCCCACCAAAGCTGGCGCGAAATGCACCATGGCTGTATGTTTTCGAGCCAGGAGAAAAAAGTGTTTTCCCACAGCTTCGGGATGAAGCCCATTTCTCCGCTTTTGACTTTTTCAATCGCGCGCGCGGCCAGCGCCTTCACGTCGCAATACCACTGCGTAGTCAGCCGCGGCTCCAGTATCGCGCCGCCCCGTTGCGAGCGAGGGACGGCGTGCAGGCACGGCTCGACCTTTTCAAGCGCGCCGGTTTCCTTCAGTTTTTCGACTATCATCTCGCGCGCCTCGAACC
>JAISNH010000039.1 GCA_031276335.1 Rickettsiales bacterium | reverse complement strand
GCCCTTCCTTATCTCGCCCATGATGAAATCCGCCCTTTTCGCCTCATTGTAATCGTGCAGGCTGACCGTGCGCGCGGATATGCCGTAATGGGAAAGGAGGGCGCGCGCGACCCGCGTGTCCTCGCACGCAACCACGTCCGCCGCCCCCAGCGTGTCGAGCGCGCGCAGGGTTATGTCGCCAAGGTTGCCGATCGGGGTCGAAACTATGTACAGCCCCGGCGGCAGCGCGTTTTTTCCATCGGCCAATCTTTTATCTCTTGCCATAGCTAATTCCTTGCCTTATTATAGCTCCATAAGAACAGCGAATTCTACTAAAAAGCGAGGGAAATCTTGCCGAACGTCCGAATGAAAGCCATTTGCGCGATACTTATGTCGCTTGCCGCGTGCACGGAGCAGGGCGGGATGCCGCGCGCGATAAACAGCCCGAAAAAGCTGGAAACCCTGACGCAGCGCCAAATCGAAGCCCCTCCGGAGCCGCCAAGGCCGCGCGAAGAGGAAATCGTCAACCAGCTGTTCGACTTTTCCGCGCAGCAGCAGCCGCTTCCCCTGACGCGCGAGGACACGGATTACGAGGAATACCGCGAAGCCGTCCGCGAGGCGGAGCGTCCGGTCGTGCAGATCGAGGATGCGCTCCATGACCCGCAGCCCTCCGTCCGGGACGACGGAATGCTACGCATAGCCGTGCTGCTGCCGCTATCGGGGGCAAGCGAGGCGGTCGCAACCGACCTAAAGAACGCGGCTACGCTAGCCATGTTCAACATGAAATCGGACCGGCTGATACTGCAGTTCTATGATTCGAAGGGCACGTACAACGGCGCGCTTGCCGCCGCGCGCAACGCCGTGGAGGACAACGCCGGAATAATCGTCGGGCCGCTGTTCGCCGACGAGACGAAGGGCGCGAAATCCGCCGCCGAAGGCGTGCCTATAATATCGTTCACCACCGACCGGAGCGCTCTGGCGCCGGGCACGATGTCCATCGGGTTCCTGCTGGAGCAGCAGGTGCAGCGAATCGCGGAATACGCGATCTCGCGCGGCATAGGAAGCTTCGCCATCATCACGCCGGCGGGCGAAACCGGCGATTTCATCCGCGGCAACTTCAAGAAATACGCCGAGGCCGGCGGCGCGGAGGTGACGCGCGACGAAGTCTACCGCAAGGACACAATCATGAGCGTGGCCAGGCGCGTGTCCGACTTCGACCGCCGGAACCAGGAATACAAGGAATACTACGAATCGGTCAAGGGGCGGCTCGCCTACCTGAAGTCGCTCGCAGAAACGCCGGAGGAATACGCGGCAGCCTTCGACGGCGAGCAGTACCGATCTACGGATGCGGAAATCGCCGCGCTGGAAAAGCTTTCCGAGGAGCTAGCGAAAAAGACCACCGTGTCCGCTCCGGACTTCGGCGGAGTGTTCATCTACGGCGACGACATAAACGACGTCATCATGATAGGATCGTCGCTGCTGTACTACGACGTGCATCCGGACCGCGTGAAGTTCATCGGCACATCCCAGCTGGAAAACCCGAAGGCGTACGGCGAGCGGGCATTCCGCGGCGCATGGTATCCGTCGGTCTCGACGCGCTATTCCGGCCAGTTCGACGCCGCGTACAAGCGGTACTTCGGGCGCGCGCCCAACAAAATCGCCTCGCTTGCCTACGACGCGGTCGCGCTTGCCGCAAGCATAGGGGAAGGCTCGCGCATACCGCTTTCCGACATACTGAACCCGAACGGATGGACGGGGATAAACGGAATATTCCGGTTCAAGCGGGACGGGTCAAGCGAACGCAACATGGACATAAAGGAAATCACCGGCGGTGCGACGGTGAAATCGAAAATAATCTCGCCCGCGGCGGCAAGCTTCGTCAGGTAAAGGATTCCCCGATCCAGACACGCCGCCCAACCGCAAGCCCTGCATGCCAAACCATAAATACGGATTCCGCCTATGCGGGAATGACGGGGCGGAGGGCATCCGCCGGAACGGCCAAGCTTTCTCCGCTGGAATGGAGAAGCCTACTCTTCGCCCATGTATTCGCCCTTGCGCTTCAGAAGATCGGAGGACAGCTTTTCCATGGCGCGGTTTTCAATCTGGCGCACGCGCTCCTTGGACACACCGAGCAGGACGGAGAGCTCCTCCAGCGTCGCCGGCGCCTCCAGGAGCCTGCGCCGCTCGATCACCGTCCGCTCCCTCGGGCTCAGGCCGCCCAGGGCATCCATCAGCATGCGCCGCTTCGCATATCCTTCCTCGGCATCCGCGACCAGCTCCTCGCTCGTCGGCATGGGAGAGGCGAGCTTCTCGATGCGCTCCTCCCCGCCGTCGTCGCCCGCCGCAAGCCCGTTCAGCGAGGCGTCCCTGACCAGGCGCCCGTCCATTTCGGCAACCTCGGATTCGGCCAGCTTCATCTCGGAGGCCACGCGCTTCACCTCGTCGCCGGAAAGCGAGCCCTCGTGGTATATGCCGAGCCTGGCCTTCAGCTTCCTGAGGCCGAAGAAAAGCTTGCGCTCCGCCGCCTGCGTGCCGATTTTCACCAGGCTCCACGAGGCCAGAACGAACTCGTTCATCGTCGCCCTTATCCACCACAGCGCATAGGTCGAAAGCCGGAATCCCTTATTCGGGTCGTATTTCTTCACCGCCCTCATCAGCCCGACGTTGCCCTCGGATATTATGTCGGCCATGGGCAGGCCGTAGCCCCTGTATTCAAACGCCGCCGCGACCACCAGATAAAGATTCGACTTCACCAGCTTTTCCGCGGCCTGCAAATCGCGCTCCTCGGACAGCCGGACGGCAAGGGCGCGCTCCTCCTCCTCCGACAGCCTGGGGATGGCCTTCACCTTGTTGATGTAGCCCGATATCCCGCCGTCGTCGACGGATACGGGAAGAGGACCGGCGGAATTGAAATTCACCGATCTGGTCAGCATATTGCGGGCTTTGCCATCAGGGGTCCTGTTTGCCATAATTCTTTTATTTTATATGCAAAATCAAAGCGTTGTCAAGGGATAA
>JAISNH010000029.1 GCA_031276335.1 Rickettsiales bacterium | reverse complement strand
CTATCCGAAGGCGCTGGTCGAAAGGATGATAGGGCTCGCCCGGTTCGACAGGGTGCTGGCAAAGCTGCCCTCCGGGCTTTCGACCGACATCCGCGAGAAGGGCGTGAACCTTTCCGGGGGCGAGAGGCAGAGGCTTGCCCTGGCGCGCAACCTTTTGGCCGCGATCGATTCGGACATAATCCTAATGGACGAGCCGACCTCCAGCGTCGATATGGCGAACGAGAAGGCGATTTACGAGGGCATAATGGAATATTTCAAGGGCAAGACGATAATTTCCAGCGTGCATAAGACCTACCTGCTCGCCTGCTTCGGCCAGATCGTGAAAATCGACAGGGGAAGGATCGTATAGCCTTCGCCGTTTATTCTTGTAAAATCTTCTGTGATTGGGTATCATTGGACTGTGGCGCGGGAAAGCGCCGCGGGGTGTCATAGCCCGTTTATAATCGGAGTTGCTTCTGGCAGCTTTAGTCATCCTTTGGCCGCAGGCTGGAGGGTGACGAATAGGGTTCGCCTAATAAGTCACGCTATTTCCGATTATATAGCTATGAACCTCCAGCCATGGAAGTGTGGCTGGCGATGGTTTGTTTTGAAGTAGTTTGGAAGGAGAAAATAAATGAAGGGCACTATTATGCTGTTATTCGCGCTTGCCGCGGCCTCTGCGGACGTCATGGCCGCGAAGCCGAAGGCGCGCCGCTCCGCGAATGCAAGGCGTGCGTCCGGTTCCGCTCGGGCTGCCGCGAAGGGCAATGCGAAGGCGCGGGCGGCAACGAAAAATCCGCCGGCGTCGAAAAATCCGGCAATATTGAGGAAGGCCGGCAATGCCTCCGCACCTACCGCATCTGCCTCCGCTGGCAAGGGCGGATTGAAGCTGGCGCTGCCTCCGGACAATGCCGGGGAAACGTCCGCGGATGAAACGGAGCTTAGGATGGAATTGTCGAATGCCGGCAGTACGAAGCTTGGCATTGCCAGCAAAATGTACAACGTGTACTGCCTTGTCAGGGAGGCGCAGTGCGACATGCTGGAGCTTCGCGGCGGAAAAAACAAGGCCTCGCGCGAAGTCGTGATGAAGCAGGCGTGCCTTAAGCGCTGGGTCAGGACGAGCGACGGCGTCCTGTGCGAGGGCGAAAGCGGCAATATCTACAGCGAGCTTACGCTCAAGAAAAATATCGGCGAGGATGACGCCAGGGTTGTTGCGGCGGCGATGGCGAAGATCAAGGGCAGCGACAACAACTACCGCGTATTCAAAAAGAATGCGGCGGAAGGAGCGGTGCAGTTCAGCCTGCCGCCGACGGGACAGGAAAGGGTGTGGTACGATTCGGATTGCGTAGCGAAAAAGAACGAGGCGTGCAAATCGCCCGTCGACTATTTTTCCTCCGCGCTGGCGGACGACGGGCAGCTGTACTACAACAGATGCCTGAACGCGTGGCTGTCGTCGAAGGATTCGGCCTCGTGTGAAAAGAAATGCGAGGCCGGGGCGCTTGACCAGGAAACCGGCGCGTGCCCGAAGTAGCGGCCGGAAAAGAGGCTATTTCTTCCCCAGCCCGCTTTTCTTGGCCAGGGCGGAACGCTTCTTCGCGTAATTTGGCGCGATCATGGGATAGTCTGGCGGCAGGTTCCATTTTTCACGGTAGTCCGCGGCGGACATGTCGTATTTCGTCTTCAGGTACCGCTTCAGCATCTTCAGCTTCTTGCCGTCCTCCAGGCATACGACGTACTCCGGCTTCACGGAATCCGCGATTGCCACGGCCGGCTCGAGGGACATGCTTCCGGTCTTGGCCGCGGCGCTGGCCAGCGCGCCGTACACCTCGTCGATGATGGGGGCGATTTTGTTTCCGCCGACCTTGTTGTTTTCGACGTATCCGCCGACGATTTCCGCGGTCGCCGATATGATGGCGCGCAGCGTTTCTTCCGGCAGGTTTTTCGTGTTTTCGCTCATTGCTCGACCTCTCTTTCGCATCTTTTTGCTTGTATTATACAAGCATTTGCGGTAAAAGTAAAAGACAAAATAACGCGAAGGCGAAATACAAGATAACGCGGGGTACGCTATGTTTTTGGAAAAGTTCTGGAGGCTTCTCAGCTTCGACCTTCTGCCGACTCTGCCGGTGGAATTCGGGCTCGGGAACCTGTTCCTGCTTTTCCTGTTCTCGTTCTTTCCGGCCTATGTCGCCTATGCGAAGCAGTCGATCGAGAAGAGGTTCATATACCTGCTTTCGCTGGCGGCCTTCGCGCTTTTTTCCGTATGCATGTTCGTCCCGATAGAGGATTTCTATTTCGACCGCGGCAGCCTGACCGTATTCGTGAAGACGCTGTACGCGCTGCTGCTCCTGGGCGCGCTTTTGGACGGCGAGGACGCTGGTTCGAGGCAGTACAGGAACCGCCGTTTCGTAAAGCGCTTCGTGAAGAAGTACGTGCTCCATCCGGCCGAGGCGTTCGCGGCCTACCTCGTCTATTTCATGTTCAAGGCCATGCCGCCGGCGCTTTCCTCGTGGCTCGGCGGGCGCCTGGGGCGGCTTGTCGGGCTGGCGCAGCGGCGTTACAACGCGCTTGCCGACGCGAACATCCGCATCGCCTTCCCTAGGAAGTCGGCCGAGGAGCGGGCTAAGATCCGCGCCGAGATGTGGGACATGCTAGGCCGCTATATCGCGGAGCCGGAGCATTTCGGTTGGATTTACCGCCACCATGAAAAATACATAACGACGGTCGGCGGCGATATCCTGGACGGGCTGAAGGGGCGTCCGTTCATCGTTTTCGCCGCGCACTGCGGCAGCCTCGGGCTTATCTCGATACCGTTCGCGCTCCGGAAGATTCCGGCCTCGATAATGTACAAGTTTCCCACCAACAACCTGGCCGACGCGCTGGTCACGAAATCGTTCGGCCGCGGCATCGGGCGCTTCTCGTTCATATCGAACAATGCGAACGGGACGAAGGAGGCGATCCGCGTCCTTTCCGCCGGCGGCGTCATATACGCGACCCCGGATCAGAAGTTCAGGACCGGGGTGCCGACCAAATTCTTCGGCCGCCGGGTCAAAAGCCCGCCCGGAATAGCGCGCCTCGCCATGCACTTCGGCTGCCCGATACTTCCGGTGCAGCTTGTCCGCGAGGGCGGGCTGCGCCACAGGATAATATTCCACGCGCCGTTTATGCCGTGCAAGTCGAGGGACAGGGATTTGGACGCTATGCGCACGACGCAGAAAATCAACGACATAATCGAGGGCTGGATTCGCGAGAACCCGTCGCAGTGGTTCTGGGTTCACGACAGGTGGGATATCGGCCGCTCGCTGGAGGAAAAGAATGGCGAATCAGACGACCCTTAGGCGCGCGGTGACCCTTGCCGGCATAGGCCAGCACAAGGGGACGGAAAACATCGTGCACATCATGCCCGCGCCCGAGAACGGCGGAATAGTATTCAGGCTGCGCCGCGGGGGCGCGAAAAAGGATTTCCCCTTGTCCGTCGAAAACGTGTTCGGCGAGGCGGGATATACCTCGATCGGCGAAAAGGTCGGCTTTAGCCTGAAGACGATAGAGCATGTCGTTTCCGCGATTCACGGGCTGTCGCTCGACAACCTGATGATAGATACGGACAGCCTGGAGATGCCGATATTCGACGGCTCCGCGCTGCCGGTTTTCAAAAAGCTTGCCGCGGCGGGCTCGGTGGAGCAGGGCGCGCCCCGCCGCGCGATAAAGGTCTTGCGCCGCGTGGAGTTCATGGACGAGAAGGCGGCGGTTTCGCTGGAGCCGGCCTCGCGCGGCCTGTCGCTCGACATCGAAATCGACTATCCGGGGATAAGGCCGATAGGCCGGCAGCATATCGCCCTCGACTTGACCAGGGAAAATTATGAAAGGATAATCGCGCCGGCGCGGACGTTCGCCCGCATGAGCGACGTGGAGTTCCTGCACTCGAAGGGGCTGGCCCTCGGGGCAAGCATGAAAAGCGGCATCGCGGTCGACGAGGAGCGGGTGCTGAATCCCGAGGGGCTGCGAGCGCCGGACGAATTTGTCGCGCACAAGGCGCTGGACGCGGTGGGCGACCTTTACGCCGCGGGGCGCACGCTGGTCGGCGCCTACAAAAGCCTCCGCGGCGGCCACTACCACAACGGCATGCTGATGAAGAAGCTCCTGTCCGATCCCGCCAACTTCGAAATCGTGGAAGCCTAGCCGCGCCTCCCGTCCAAGAATCCGCTTGCAATCCGTCAGGAAGTGTATGATAATCGGAAACAGCTTCCGGCTAGTCCGGAAGTCAGCGCGCGAGAGCGTGCGGGACTTCAAAAATCCTCTTATCGGTGTTGCACGCACCTGAAAAGTGCACTCCCGGCATCTGGTCGGGAAGTCGTAGTTATACAACAAGACTTCCCGCACGGGTCGGCTGAAAACTACGAGGTCATTGATAAGTGATTTTTTGAACTTCCCGACCATTTACGCATGTAGATGGATTTTTTGAATTGAAAAAGGGAGAAAGAAAATGACGCCGAACGAGGCTGTTCTTAGCGAGGAGCGGAGCAAGCGAGGAGCTTTAGAACTGCCGGTTCGTTGCCATTGGTTTCCCGGAAAACATTTAAACAAGGGAGAAAGAAAATGAACCACGAAAAAACGATCATGTTTATGATATGCGGCGCGCTGTTCGCCGCGGACGCGAAGGCGGCGTTGTCGCCGGGCGGCGTCGAAAGCTATCTGGTGAACTGCGTATCGAGGAGCCAGTGCAGCAATTCCGATTACGACAAAGATACTGGAGTACACAGGAATCCGTCGATAGGGCACAACTGCATGAACGCCTGCCTGAACAATATGGCGCCGGTGTTGAATGCCGAAAGGTCGGCGGGCTATGCGGCCGGCGGCATCCTGTCGTCCTGCGCGAACGGCTGTTCCAAATCCGGCCTTCCGGCGCCGCGCAACAAATGCATTCTGGATTGCGCGTCCTCCGCGAACTATCAGGCCGCGGTGGAGGCCGACTGGAAAAAGTTCGACAATGCGAAGAAGGCGGGCAGCATGAAGGGAACCGATGCGCAGAAGGCCGCCGACAAGAAGGCCAAGGGCGGCTGCTTTGAAAACGAAATCAGGGAGTGCATGGCCGCATGCGTCGACAAGTATTTCACCCCTGCCACGAAGGAGCGCATTATCAAACACATAAGCTCGGCGACTGGAGAGGAGATAAAGGAAACGATTAAACTGCGCACCACTCCGAAAAGCGGCTCGTATGCCAGCGCGAGGCGGCTCGCCGAGGAATGCTCGGCCGGCTGCTGGTCGAAGAAAGCCATAACCGGAGGCGCGCCGCTGCAGGCGGAATGCGAAAATGTCAGAAGGCAGTATTTCCAGTAGAGGG
>JAISNH010000088.1 GCA_031276335.1 Rickettsiales bacterium | reverse complement strand
CGTTCGCGGTGTCGATCGAGGCGGCAAGCACGCTCGGCTGGGAACGCTACGCCGACGCCGGCATAGGCATCGACGGGTTCGGCGCATCCGCCCCCGCCTCCGCCCTGGCCGACCATTTCGGCTTCACGGCGGAAAAGGTGGTGGAAAGGATTTTGAAGTTTATTGATTAGGATTTAACATCCTCGCGAAAGGTCGTCATTCCCGCGCCCTTGGTCGTCATACCGGCAAAAATCTTTCGTCACCCCCGCGAAGGCAGGTATCCCCCACCCCGTCACCCCTGCGAAGGCAGGGGTCAAGTGTTAGCAGGTTAAATCATTTTATTATTTCATTCCATAAATCATGCCAGTCGGGATTCATGCCTATAATCAACCTGAACTTCCAATTTCTTTTCCATTTTTTTATACATTTTTCCCTTTTAATAGCATTTTCAATATCTTCGAAAATTTCATAATACACAAACATCTTGATATTGTGCTTTTTGGTATATCCGTCATAGAATTCATGCTTATGTTTATAGGTCCTGGCAAGCAAATCGGAAGTGACTCCGACATATAACATGCCCATGGGCTTATCGGCCATTATGTAAACATACGCCTGTTTGCCAATCACATTAGCCCCACCCTAAGACACTTCGCCCCTGCCTTCGCAGGGGTGACAATCTTCTACCCTCAATTGCTCCAGCCGACCTTTTTCATGGAGCCGTCGGAGGTGAAGGGACGGCCGCCGGCCTTCGGATCGCCGACATAGCAGCTTCCGGTGCGCGCCTTGCGGTCTGCGTCCGCGGCCAGCAGGCTGGTCGTAATGGCCATTCCGCCGCCCAGGATTTCGGTGCTGCCGGAGGCCCAGGCGCCGGCGACGCCCTCGGCCTTTTTGGCCTCCAGCTCCTTCCGCTCCGCCTCGCGGCGGTTGATCTCGGACTGCGTCGACTTGTACGCGGACAAAGTGCTGTTGTAGTCGGAAACCGTACCATCTAACTCTTGCTGAAAGCCAGACTTTTTACCAGGGGCAGCACCCATATTGTAAATAGATCTCAATCTAGTTTCATTCTCAAATATATTATCGCTAGAGAAAGGATTTACGTTTTTCTTCATATATTCTTCACAAGCCGCTATAGCGATACCGTAATTTTCAGCATTAATATCATCAGGAACTTTCTTTGTCTCTCCATTACTATCTATATATTGCCTGCCAGCAATACACGACACTTCAGGCGCATCACCATAAAAGTTTTTATCTCGCGCATCCCATGTACAGTTTATATAGCCCGCGGACTGATCTCTTTTCAAGCATACAAATGATCGATTGGGGACAAGCTCTTCACATCCATTGTATCTTGCAAAACCCTCAATGTCCTCTTTCCTACATCCGTATACCCTATCAGGTGGACATGTTTTTGTCTCTGATTCACATTTGTGTTTTCCCGCCGTCGAGCTTGTGGTGGTAGAAGTGCCAAACACATTCGACATTTCTTTCATCATGGAAGCTTGCTGGCCATAAGTGATTATATTCGAGAATTGCGTAGCCCTCTCCGCCTGCGTCCTCAAACTCTCCAAATCCTTCAGGGTTCGGATCAGCTCCTGCGTCTTCTTGTCGCGCTTGGCGGCGGAAGTGTTCGTAATCTTTACCCAGCATCCTTTTTGATTGTTGAAAGATCCTTTCACCTCCGAAGAATTGGCACATTCAACATCGGGTTTTTCTCCCCAGCCACAGTCGACGGCCGAACTTATTTCCTTCTTGCACCGGCATTCTTCGTTGTCGCCCTCTCCGTCAGGGGAAAAGCCATCTGGACACTTAACTTCGCTACACCCGCTGAACATCCCCTTGGATTCGTATCTGTACTGTTTGCACCAAGCTTTCTCCTGCAGCGAGGTTCCGTTGAACAAATAAACCGCATCGCCGTCGACGCGCTCCATCTGCCTCAGCTTCTTGCTTGCGCTGGAGGCCTGCGCGATGTTCATGACGGTATTTACGCCGCCGGTCAAGACCTGCATGCCGCCCGATATCACGCCGGTCAGGTTTTCGACCGACATCTTTTCCGGCTTGTACTGCATGTCCTGCGCGGTCAGGCCGAACGCGGTGGAGTTGCAGGAAACCGTCTTTCCGACCGTGTATCCCTGGCACCGCGGATCCAGGTCGCTGCCGGACTCCTCGCCGCGCGCCCAATAGCATATGCTGATCTCGCACTTTCCGCCGCGCACCGTGCCGCCCGCTTCCTTGCAGCTTTCCTGGAAATACTCGTTTACCTTCGCCGTGGCCTGCGTCAGGGCGGTCAGGCGCACCCTGTCCGACGAAGCCGCGTCGTAATAGCCCTTGCACAGGGTGTCCGTCTTGACCACATATTCGACCTGCCCCTTCGGGAAGCAGGTCTCGTACGGCACGTCGCCCTCGCACTTCGGCACCAGGCACATCATCAGGTTGGAACGCAGCATTTCGATTTCGGTAGCCTCGTCGACGACGGTGGTCGTGGTCGTGGTGGTGCCGGCGTTCGTGTTGCCGGAGGGCACGGCCACGCGCGGGTTCGACGCGGCGCGCTCGTCGGCCAGTATTGCCGCGGCCTGAGCCGCCTTCGCCTTGGTCTTCGCCTTGCTGGATTTGGACGATTTCTTGGCGGAGCTTTTCTGGGCGAATGCCTCGAACGCGCCCGCGACCAGCGCGAGCGACAGCAAGCCAACCCCAAGAATCCTTAGTGAACCTCTCATGTTCTGCTCCCTCATATACGCAGTATAACATTTTTCCGGATGTTTGTAAAGAGGATTTGAGGTATAATTTTCCCCGGACAGGCCGGGGAATCTATCGCCCCGCATCATTCCCGCGACTTTCGAGGCGAAGATGTCGCCGGGAAAGGGTGACTGCGGCGCAAGCCGTAGGAACGACCCAAAGGGCGGCGCGCAGCAGTCAAACCTGGGAATTCAATCCGCCGTCAGTCCCGCGAAAGCCGGAATCCAGGTCACGCAAGGAATCCTTCACCACCTGGATAGCGGCATCAGGTGCCGCTATGACGGGATGTACGAAACCTAAAAGCGGGCTATCTACCCTGTTGCTGACGGCGGGCGAGCGCTATCTTTTGTGCCGCGATGAACTGCAGGATGCTGTCCGCATTACTCGCCTCCGACAACTTCTCCCTGTCTATCCTTATGCCATCGATTACGAACGCGCTGACCTTATCTATCGAGGCTGCAATCTGGGTGAACTTCAACGTCTGACCGGAATTCAGAGGTTCGCCCAAAGTGCCGTCCTCGTTCACCCACTTCCCATTGGCCAACGCGGCGCGGGCTACCGCCGCTGATTTGCATGCGGAAACCAGCCCAACCACCGCAGCCGACAGGAACGCCGGGGTCTGCGTCTTGATTTCGATGGGATATTCAACGTCCGGATGATCCTTGTACCTGACGTTGGCCATATAGTCCAACATGCCGAGAATTCCGGAATACACCGACCCTTTCGGCAGCCTCCCGGGCTCCGCCAAGCCCTTCGCGTCATGCTTGTAGAAAAACCTGGTGACCGGATCGTCTTGGTTTTCTTCCTTAGCCCTTATTTCCGCCGACGGATCGCCGGCGCCATTCTGGGACCAACTCATCCGTGACGTGTCGTTCAGACTGTCGAGATCGGCCTCGACAAGATTCTTCGCATCCCCGCCATCCGACCGGACATTTATCCGTTTCTGCTCCTCCTGAGATAAAAGTCCACGCGCGACAAGACCGACATATTTCAGCGGATGACCATGGCCGCCGGCGTCTTCATCCATCCGGCCTCCGGAATCCCCGGTATCCTCGGCAAAGGCTGCGCTGCCCGCTTCAGCCTCTAAATCATCGGGCACGCCCTCATCTTCAGCAACACCCGGAGCGGCGGACTCCAAGGAATCCGGCAACTCTAAATCATCGGGCACGCCCCCATCTTCAGCAACATCCGAAGCGGCAGGCTCCAGGAAATCCGACAACTCTAAATCACCCGAAGCTTTCTCGGTTTCTTCGACTTCCTCAATCATACGGTTCAGATTTTCCGTGACAGAATATGAAACATGACTAACGCTTCTGTCTGCAAAGTCGGAATTGCTTACATATTCTTGGATCTTCTTTATAACAGAGCTTCGATGATCGGCATTGGATACATCATCCAAACGCCTGTATATCACTATCGTATCTTCCAAAAATCTCCTGAAATCCCCAACCATGTCTGCCAGCACAGCCTTGCCCTCGGTGGATGTATCCGAAGGGTCTTTTGCATATGCTTCATATTCCTCAGAAGTGAACATGTCCTCCGGGATTATGTCTTCATCTACCGCTTCTCCATTCTCATTATAATGTTGTTTAAAGTCTAAATACATATAACCTTTTTTACGGCCAGATATTTCTTCAATCTCACTTCCAGGCATGATGAATGCAGCATTTCCATAAATTTGCCTGATAAAAAGGCGCATAAGATAAACATCATATGTACTGTCCGCCAAAATTTTCTGGATGGACGGCAAATCCCAAATATTCATTTTCGATTCTCCCTTCTGGGTTGTTTGGCCGCACTATATCACAAAATTTGATTTTGGTCAAATATTATTTTAAGCAACCGCCCCGGCCGGCGGAGGCGGATTTTGCGCGTGTTCCATCTGCGTCCGGAAAAACGTCCGCTGCCGCTTCGCATACTGCCGGGTCGCAAGCACGATCGCCGCGCGCATGTCGCCGGCGCTCATCTTCCCGCCGATGTGGGCGCTGACGGCGTCCACGCCTATGATCTTGTAAATCGGAGCGCCCTCCGGATATCCCATGGCCAGCATAGCCCGCACCTCGTCGACGACGCCGGCCTTTATCATGGCGTCCGTCCGCGCCTCTATCCGCCGCTCCAGCTCGTCCATCGGGAAATCGACGGCGAAAAATTCGAACTCGGCCTCGGGAAAGGGCTTTATCTTCCGCTGCCTCTGCCACGACGACAGGGGCATGCCGGTCGCGCGGAAGGTTTCGATGCCGCGCAGTATCCTTTGCTTGTCGTGGGGGTTGATCCGCGTGGCAAGGTCGGGGTCGTATCCCTTCAGTATCTCGTACAGCTCCGATATTTTGGACTTCAGCCCCTGCTTCCTGACCATATCGCGTATAGGGCGCGGTATCGCAGGAACGACAGACAGCCCCTGGGCCAGCGCCTTTATGTAAAACCCGGTTCCGCCGACGACATAGGGCGTCTTGCCCGCCTCCCACGCCGCGCGTATTTCAGAGGCCGCCATCTCGGACCAGCGGAAGGCGTCCATCCTGTCCTCCCCGGACAGTACGCCGTACATCCTGTGCGGCGCCTTCGCCATGTCGGCGGGGCCCGGCTGCGCGGACAGTATGGGCAGCTCGCGGTACACCTGCTGGCTGTCGGCGTTGATGATTACGCCGCCGTCCGCAATGGCCAACTCGATCGCCTTCGCGCTTTTGCCGGACGCGGTCGGCCCGTAAATGACTTTTATCTTTCCCTGCATAAAATTTCCTTGCTATATTTCATCCTAATACTATATACTTTGCAAGGCATAGTCAAACAGTTTGATAGGTTTATTTTTTATAAACGAACTTCTAAAACAGGCGAGCTTTGCCCGGCTTTTTTAGGCTGATGGAATAAATTAAAATAGCACGAGCCTGCGAGGGCGTGAATTTTGATTTAATATAGTTATTGCAAGGAAAGGTTTTCGATGTTCGGACGGCTGGGAGCGAAGATATCGGCGTTGTTCACCCATAGGAAGCTTGATGAAACGGCGCTTGACGGGCTCGAGGAGCTGCTGGTCGCCGCCGACATTTCGTACGACATCGTAGCATCGCTCATTTCCGAAATCCGGAAGCAGAGGTTCGGGCGGGAAACCGCGGACGACGATGTGAAGCGTATTTTGCGCGCCGAGCTGCTGAAAATCCTGGCCCCAATAGTCGCCAGATTCGAAATCGGGGGGGCGAAGCCGTTTTCGGTGGTCATGGTCGGCGTCAACGGCAGCGGAAAGACAACCACTATCGGCAAGCTCGCCTGCAAATATTCAAGCGAAGGCAAACGGGTTGCTATCGCGGCATGCGACACGTTCCGCGCCAGCGCGACCGAGCAGCTGAAGGAATGGGCGGACAGGGCGGGCGCAAGATTCTTCGCCCGCGAAAACGCCGACCCGTCGGGACTGGCCTACGACGCTATGGG
>JAISNH010000075.1 GCA_031276335.1 Rickettsiales bacterium | reverse complement strand
TCGAACATACTTGCCGGAGTTACTACGGCGACCTCGGCCAGCTCCGCCGTGATAGGTGGCATAACGCTTGCCGAGCTCAAGAAGAACTCCGAGATCGCCGACAAGTGCAGGGACGGGTTCTAGGGCGACTTTGTCCTTGCAATGACCTCCGAAAAATGGTAAAATCACAGAGATAACCGGAACTCGGAGGGAGGTTTCCATGAAATTGTTCTTGAACGGAATCGCGCTCGTCGCCGGACTCCTAATCCTAAGCCAGCCCGCGCCCGCGCAAAGGGGCAACACGAGGAAGCTCCCGACGGCAAGCACGCCGAAAAAGACGACCGCCGCCGCAAAGACCGTCGACATAAAGGAAGACTGCGCCACGAAGTACATAGCGGCGCTGGACAAGGAATGCTACAACTCGGCGACCGCGCTGGCCGGCGGGGTGTACGCCGACTGCAGCGACAAGACCATACCCGAATACTACGACGTGATGGACATGCAGCTGGCCCGCGTCGTCGACGGCGCGAAATTCCGCGAATACCTTACCAACTGCGCCCAGTACAAGGGGTACGCGCTTGAAAAATGGCTGAACGCGAAGGGCATAATCGAAACCTCGGCCGTCAAAAGCTCGCCCGAATGCGTTTCCTCGAAGGACAGGCTCGCCATGGCAAAGCAGTGCTATACCGCCGCGATGGCGCACGACGGAAACTTCTTCGAATTCGGCAGCCTGATGCAACGGACATGCGGCAGATATCCCGACGTCGCGGAAAAATTCTCGAAGGCCGGCGACGTGACCCTGGCCAGCATTCCCAAAATGCTACAGAACTATTCCTCGCTCCAATTCACCAACAAGTCGGAAAACTGGAGGAGCGCGATCGAGGCGACGCTCGTCGGATACATATACGACGCCCAGAGCGCATGCGGCGGGGACATAGCCGAAATAATCATGATGAACCAGTTCGCGCCAGAGGAGCGCGAGAACCTGCTGACCATCGCTCAGGCCGGTTTCGCAGACCAGTTCGGTGGAAACCTGGGGGCAAGGACAAACCACTACGTCCGGCACGGCAACCCGAGCGCATGGGCAGACCCGCATGCGAGCGCGGTGAAAAACGTCATGGGATACGGCTCCGACAACATGTACAAGTCGCTCGGCTGGAAGGATGCGGTGAAGGACAGCGACGCGAAGCGCGCGCACAAGAAGATAGACCTGGGCAAGACCGCGCAGGGTACCGGCCCTTCGAGCGTGAACAACGTCTATTCGATAGACGACGTGCCGAACATCAACACGGCGCGGGCGCGCCTTAGCTCGATAATATCGACCGGCGACGTCGGCACCGCCGGCAGCCGCGACGAGCTGGACATGCGGATAATATCGTCCCTGGGCGGGCGGGCAAACGCGCAGGACACCGGAATCTACAACATCATATCGGCGCTGGAGGACAACGACATGTTCGTGATAAAGCAGGCAGCCGGCGGACTGTGCCAGGTATTGCGCCTGAAGGACGGCAAGCTTTCCAAGCTGTCGAACCGCGAGGTCGACGGGATACCCGCGATTTACGACTACCTTTACGGCTGCAACGATCTGGCGGAGTGAAAATAGCAACTCGAAAAAGCAAAGACCGGTTCCCGGCGTTTTCGAGTTGAAAAATAGGAGTAAAAATTCGCCGCGCATGTCGCCGAATTTTTACGGGTTGAGTTGAAATTAAAGCAGGAATCCGGCGGGCGCGAAGCCGGGTTTCCACAAGTCTAATTACGGAGAAAAATATGACTATCATCGACGACACCGAAGCCCTTATCGCCGAAATACGGAGGTATCTTTGACCCCGGCGCGCTAAGGCTCCGCCTGGCGGAACTGGAACATGCGGCCGGCGCCCCGGGCTTTTGGAGCGACCGCGCGAACGCCGAAAAAACCATGTCGGAAAAATCCGACCTAGAATCGAAAATCGCGCTTTATGAAAATTCGGAAAGCGAGCTGGCCGAACTTTCGGCGCTAATCAAGATAGCCGAGGGCGAAAACGACGCGGCGGCAATTGCGGAGCTGACGGCCTCGATGTCCTCGCTATACCAGAAGCTTTCCCGGAAAAAGCTCGACCTGATGCTGTCCGGGGAGGCGGACGGCGCATCCGCATACCTTGAAATCCATTCCGGCGCCGGTGGAACCGAGGCGCAGGACTGGGCCGAAATGCTGCTCCGCATGTACCTCCGCTGGGCGGAAAAGCGCTCGTATAAAACCATCCTTATCGACGAGCACGCGGGCGACGAGGCCGGAATAAAATCCGCCACCGTAGAAATACGGGGGAAAAGCGCATACGGCTGGCTTAAAAACGAATCGGGCATACACCGCCTGGTGCGGATATCGCCGTTCGACGCGGCCGCGCGGCGGCATACCAGCTTCGCCTCCGTATGGGTCTATCCCGTCGTCGACGATACCATACGCGTCGAAATCAACCCGTCCGACCTTAGGATAGACACATACCGCGCATCCGGCGCCGGCGGACAGCACATCAACAAGACGGACAGCGCGGTCAGGATAACCCACATCCCGACCGGACTCGTCGCCCAGTCCCAGAACGACCGGAGCCAGCACAGGAACCGCGAAACCGCGATGAACATGCTGAAATCCCGCCTGTACGAGCTGGAGCTGGAAAAGCGCGCGGCCGAAACCGCGGCGGCAGACGCGTCGAAGGCAGACATCGGCTGGGGCTCGCAAATCCGATCCTACGTCATGCAGCCCTACCAGATGGCAAAGGACCTGCGCACGGGTTTCGAAACCTCGAACATCGCGGCGGTACTGGACGGCGAGATCGACGCATTCCTTGAGGCGGAGCTGGCGGCTGGCGCGGGAAAATAACGCTTCCATTCCATTTTCCAATCGTTTATAATCGGCCTTGCAATACGGAGGTTCGAATGCAGGCAAAAATCCTAGACAAGGTCCAGAAGTACCTACAGGACAAATTTTCCAACACCGGCATACGGCTGAAGCAGAGCCAGTCGGACGAGGACATGGCAGAGGTGTACATGAACGACGAGTTCATAGGAACGCTGTACCGCGACGTCGACGACAACGAGGTGTCGTTCGATTTCAACATGTCGATAATAGACATAGACCTGGAATGAAGCGAGGTTTTGGCGACCCGGCCGGCGCGCGCTTGGCTGCTTTCTTCCGAACCTGACCAGGTTGCGAGAGCAGGCCGTCCGCCAAACCTCGGAAACATCATAGGGGCAAACGCTAAAAAAATCAAGGGGCTACAAACATGCACATAATACTGATAATCCTTTTCATGGCCTTCGCATTCGCAAGAACCCTGAAGGCGTGCCAGTTCTTCCAGCAAAGCGGGTACAGCGCCCAAGATTTCACCAAGTTCATATTCAAGCGCGCGCAGTTCGTCGACAAGCGGCTTTCGCTAGCCATCTTCTTCTATTCTATATTGGCGGCCGGGTTCAAGAACTATTACGCCGACACGGCGGCGATGGGCGCGATGTTCCTTATCGCCGCGCTCCGGCACAAGAATCCGTTCCGCGAGTCCAGGCCGAAGAAGCAGTTCGCGCTGACGCCCAGGGCGCGCCGCATCATGGCAATCTCCCTTATCGCCGAGCTTTACCTGGCGCACGCGCTTTTCACCCGGCTGGACTGGTTTTCGACCATAAACGACTACTGCATGTGCAGGATCACCGGACTCCTTATACTCCTGGTGCAGTCGCCGCCGTTCATACTGATGCTCGCGGACGCGCTCCTCAGCCCGCTGGAGGCGATACTGAAGCGGCACTATTACGCGGAGGCCGTCCGGAAAATGCGGAGCCTGGATCCAACAGTCATCGGCATCACCGGATCGTTCGGAAAGACCAGCACCAAGAACATCCTGTGCCACATACTGTCGCAAAAGGCAAGCACCCTAATGACCTCGCGGAGCATAAACACCCTGTTCGGAGTCGTGGTCGCGATACGCAGGGAGCTCGCCCCGGAGCACAAGTACTTCATCGTGGAAATCGGAACCTCCATGCCCGGGCGGGTCGCGAAGATATGCAGGCTGGCCAGTCCGCGCCACGCCATACTGACCGCCGTCGGCAACATGCACTACGCATATTTCAAGACCGCCGCGGCGATCGCGAAGGAAAAATTCTCGATCTTCAAAACCGTAACCGAACAGGGCGGCATAGCGGTCGTCAACGGATTGCAGGTGGATGATAAATTCGCGCGCGAATTCCTGCCCGGATACGGGAACGCGTTCTTCCTGTCGGACAAGCCGGGCGGCAAGGACACCTATGAGATCGAAAACGCGAAGGTCACGAAAAAGGGCGTCGCCTTCACGCTTGCCTACGGCGGAAAAAAGCACGATATCCTAGCGCCCATTTACGGCATCCACAAGGCCAACGACATCGCGCTCTCCTTCATCATGGCGCACCGGCTGGGGATGAAGGAGGACGAGATAATCAGCGCGATCTCCACCCTGCCCCAGATAAAGAACCGCCAGTACGTGGATGTGAAAAACGGCGTGACATACCTGCGCGACGCATACAACTCCAACCCCGACGGATTCATCTCGGCGCTGGACACCCTGGACGTGCTTGCGGACGGAGGGCGCAGGATACTCGTCACGCCGGGCATGCTGGAGCTAGGCAAGCTGCACGGGCAATGCCATAAAAAAGTCGCCGAATACGCCCTTGCGAAAACCGACGTCGCAATCGCCGTCTTGCCGGAGCGCATCAGGGATTTCACCGAAACCTTCAGGCGCGGCATGAAAAAGGGACAGCAGCTGGTATGCGCGCGATCGTTCGCCGAATCAGACGAATGGATGGACAAGAACCTGAAGAAGGGCGACACGGTGCTGATTGAAAACGACCTTGCCGACATATACGCAGAAAAAATCGACATATAGGAGGACGCCATGATCAAACTAACCCTGCAGAAACTGAACCCGAAACGCATGGCCCCGCGCGCGGCGATATGCGCGCTTTCCGCCATAACCCTAATCCTGGCCGCATACATCGCGATCGTCGGGCCGGGCTTCAACGAGAAGCGCTTCGTCAGCCGGAACATAAGCGACGGTGCGCGACGGCGCGCGTTCTACCTCGGCATCGCGGGGGCGGTCGACGACCCGAAGCTCGCCCTGAAATACTATGAAAAGGCGATCGAAACCGACCCCGGATATTCCGAATCCTACCGGATGATCGGACTGCTTAGGCGCGACATGGGCGACATCGACGGAGCGATCGCGGACATCACGCGCTCGATCGAACTGGCGGACAGGGATTACGCATACATCGGATACCTGAGCCGCGGCGACCTGTTCCTGAAAACCGGGAAATACGACGAGGCGATAAAGGATTTCGACACCGCGATCAAGATGGAGGAGAACTACGCCACGCTGTACAACCGCGGCGAGGCCAAGGCGAAGTCCGGCGATCCGGCCGGCGCGATACGCGATTTCGACCGCGGCATAGAGCTGGCGCTGCGCGAGAAGACCCCGTTCGTGCGGATACTGTACCTGCAGCGCGCGAACGCGAAGTTCGAACAGAAGAACTACAAGGGAGCCATGGCGGACCTGGACCTGATACTGGCCGACAAGGCGATGCGCGACCTGTTCGGGGCGGCATACCACATGAAAAGCCGAATATACGAGGCCATGGGCGACAAGCAGAAATCGGCGGAAAACTTCATGAAGGCCGACGCGTTCGGATTCTACAAAGCGGCGAAGTAGCTATTTCAAATCCAGGTTCAGTATCGGGCCGATGTCCTCGACGATCTTCGCGGAGACGGGGACCGCGGTACACGCCGCGTCGTTGCACGTCCCGTTCGCCGCCTCGTCCAGCATGACAAGCATCGTGTATTTCGGCCGATCTATCGGGAACACGGAAACGAAGAACGTGCGCTGGCGCCGGACGTCGTACCTTCCGTCCACAAGCTTGTGCGCGGTGCCGGTCTTGCCGCCCGTCTTTATCGAGGACAGGCTGGCCCGGAGGCCCGTGCCTTCGGTGACGACCAACTTCATCAGCTCCTTCATCTTCGCGCTCGTCTCCTCGCGAACGACCTGGTACGACTTGAAAAGCGAATCGCGGTCGCGCAGCAGTATCGTCGGCTCCACGTACATGCCGTCGTTGATTATGGCGTTGACCGCGACTATCGTATGCAGCAGGCTGACCGATATGCCGTAGCCGTACGCGGCGGTGGCGTTGATCACGTCGTTCCACCGCTTCGGGAACATGGGCATTCCGCATTCAGGCAGCTCGAAGCCCATCCGCGAAAAGAAATTCATGCGCCGGAAAAATTCCGTCTGGCGCGCCATGCCCAAGTCGCGCGCTATCGTGGCCGAGGCGATGTTGGAGGAAAACACGAAGGCCTCCCTCATGTTTATCCTGTTCTTCCTTACGTGCGAATCGCGGACGCGGAATCCGCCTATCGCGAACGGCCTCGACACGTCGAACGTCTTGCCCTCCGGATAGCGGCTTTCCATGGCAAGCGCGGTGTTGAATATCTTCATCACAGATCCTATCTCGTACGTGTCGAGCGTCGCGTGGTTGCTGTAGAGCGGATTTTTTGCCACCTTCGCGGCCTCCGCCCCCCAGAAATCCGGCAGGGAGACCAGTCCCAGAACCTCGCCCGTCTTCACGTCCATCACAATGCCAGCCGCGGATTTCGCGCCGTACTCCCTCATCGCGGCGGACAGATTCTGGTGCAGCGCGTTCTGTATGTACAAATCGACGGAAAGGCGCACCTGACCCCCGGCCGCGGCAAGCCCCTTCGCGTCGATATACATTTCGATGCCGCCCGTGCCCCTGTTGTCAACATCGGTGGTGCCGACGATGTGCGCGAACAGCTTGTCCTGCGGATAGACGCGGGAATCCCTTGCCTGGAACTGGAGCCCCGGCTCGCCGATCGCAAGGATTTTCTCCTTCACATGCGGGGCGACCTGACGCTTCAGGTATGCGAATTTCTTCGACCTCAGCTTCGAAAGAACCTCGGCGTAGTCAAGCTCCGGCATAATCGCGACCAGCTTTACGGCGGAGTCCTCCGCCGCGACAACCTCCTTCTCGTTCTGGTTGACATACAGGTCGAAGGTCGGCAGGCTGACCGCCAGGGGCTCGCCGTTCCTGTCCGTGATGTCGGGACGCGAGAAGCCCGCGGCGGACGGCGCGCGGGACTCCCGCCCGCCCTTCAGGAAATCGAAATTGAGGCTCAAGCCCAGCAGGCGCACGATTATCACGACGAAGGCCGCTCGCACAATGACAAGCATCCAGTCGATGCGCCGGGCGGCCTCGGTTTTCCTTACCGGAATCCTAAGCCATTCGCGCGGGATGTCGGTGGAGGCCGAAAAACCGCGACGGCGCGCGGAGGAAAGCCTTTCTATATTTTTTTTCAGCCCCACGTCCAATCCGCTATCCCCCGAACATAGGGTTTGCGGGAATGTCGAGAATCCTTATTACGTCGGAGGGCGATATCGCGCGCCACTCCGGCAGGTAGGCCGCGGCCATGGACTTTATCCGCGCCGGCGTCGTAAGGTGCGCAAGCTCGGCCCTCAGCACCCTGATCCGCGTGTCCGCGTCCCGGATTTCACCCTCCAGCCGCGCCGCCTCCGCCTCGAGTCCGCTCAGCCTGTACTGAAGGATGAACGAGGATATGCTCATGACGAACCCGCATGCGACGAACAGCGGCAGCAGCCAGACTTTGCGATGTTTTTGCATGACCCCCTCCTGCAATTATCCGAATCCCGCGGGCGGGCGCCCC
>JAISNH010000090.1 GCA_031276335.1 Rickettsiales bacterium | reverse complement strand
GGGATTTCCCACGCTTGATTTCAGGTTACTATAGAATATGGGGGAATGCAAGCGGAATTTGCCGCGACGCCCTACTCGTCGCCTATCTTGAGCGCCTTGATGAACGCCTCCTGCGGGATTTCGACGCGTCCGAACATGCGCATCTTCTTCTTGCCCTTCTTCTGCTTTTCAAGGAGCTTCCTTTTGCGCGTTATGTCGCCGCCGTAGCATTTCGCCGTCACGTCCTTCCTGAATGCGGAAATCGTTTCGCGGGCGATGACCTTGCCCCCTATCGCAGCCTGTATCGGAATCTTGAACATGTGGCGCGGGATAAGGTCCTTCAGCTTCGCGCATATCGCGCGGCCGCGCCTTTCGACCTCGGTCTTGTGCGCGATGAAGGAGAGAGCCTCAACCGGCTCCTCGTTGATGAGTATCGACACCTTGGCAAGCTCGCTTTCCTGGTACCCGACAAGCTCGTAGTCGAAGCTGGCATAGCCGGAACTTATGGATTTCAGACGGTCGTAGAAGTCGAACACGATCTCGTTCAATGGCAGCCGGTACACCGCCATGGCGCGCGCGCCGACATAGGTCAGGTTTTCCTGCACCCCGCGGCGGTCGGTGCAGAGCTTCAATATCGATCCCAGGTATTCGTCGGGCGTCATTATCGTCGCGCGGACGAGCGGCTCCTCCATACTCGCAATCCTGCTCGGATCCGGCATGTCGGCCGGGTTCATCAGCATTTTCTCCTCTCCGCCGGCGAGGTACATCCGGTAGGCGACGGACGGCGCGGTGTTGATGATGTCGAGGCCGAATTCGCGGCTTATGCGCTCCTGCACGATCTCCATGTGAAGAAGCCCCAGGAAGCCGCAGCGGAAGCCGAAGCCCAAGGCAGCCGAATTTTCGACCTCGTGCGTGAAGCTCGCATCGTTCAGGGAGAGCTTTGCAACCGCCTCCTTCAGCGCAGGGTAATCGCCGGCATCCACCGGGAACATCGAGGAAAACACGACCGGCATCGACGGCTTGAACCCCGGCAGCGGACTTTCCGCCGGGTTCGCGGCCGCGGTAACCGTGTCGCCAACCTTGCAGTCGGAAAGCTGCTTGATCCCGCTGATTATATAGCCGACCTCGCCGGAGGAAAGCTCGTCCACCTGCTTCATCTTCGGGGCGAACACGCCGACCTGCTCGGCCTTGTACGACGCGCCGGTGGACATCATGCTTATCGGCATGCCCTTTTTCAGGACGCCTTCCATCACGCGTACCAGCATGACCACGCCGAGAAAGGCGTCGTACCAGCTATCTACCAGCAGCGCCTTCAACGGCCGGCCGTCATGATCGGCGGGCGGGGGCAGGCGCTCGACTATCGCCTCCAGCACCGCGTCCACCCCGTCGCCGGTCTTTGCGGAGATTAGAATGGCGTTCGAGGCGTCCAGCCCGATGACATCCTCTATCTGCTGCCTTACCTTCTCCGGATCGGCGGCGGGAAGATCTATCTTGTTCAGCACAACCTCGATGCGCAGGTCCGCCTCCAGCGCCTTGTACACGTTGGCCAGCGTCTGCGCCTCGACTCCCTGGCTCGCGTCGACGACCAGGAGCGCGCCCTCGCACGCGGAAAGGCTGCGCGAGACCTCGTAGGAAAAATCCACGTGCCCCGGCGTGTCGATAAGGTTCAGCTGGTATTCCCGCCCGTCTTTGGCGCGGTAGGAAAGCCGAACGGTCTGCGCCTTTATCGTTATCCCCCGCTCCCGCTCGATGTCCATGCTGTCGAGGAGCTGCTCCTTCATCTCGCGTTCGGGTACCGCTCCGGTCTTTTGGATAAGCCGGTCGGCGAGCGTAGACTTTCCGTGGTCGATGTGCGCGATGATAGAAAAGTTGCGGATGCGCGATTTAAGTTCCGTCATGCGGGGCCTCCTTCGCGATCTTGTCCAGGACGGCGTTCACGAGCGCGGTTTTCTTCGCGTCGAAGAAACGCGAGGCAAGCCCGGTGTATTCGGAAACGACGACATTGGCGGGAACCCCGGCGCGCATGGTTATTTCGAATGCGCCAGCGCGCATTATGCACACGAGCAGGGGATCCGTCTTCGCGATGTCGAGCCGCAGGTTGCCGGCGATCGCGGCGTCGAGCGTTCCTAGGTTCTTCACCACACCGCGCGCAAGATAGGCGAAGAATTTAGCGTTGATTTCCGCCGGGGCGCCGGAGTCGGCCTCATCCTCGGATGCAAACGAGCGGCGCATGAAATATTTCATCGTGCGAGCGGAGAGCTTTTCGCCCATGAACAGCACGGCATAGACGCACTGTACCGCCGCAATGCGCGTTTTCATCGTTATAACCTGTGCGTCCGCGTTTGACATAATGTGCGAGGATACATTATGCGCGGCGGAATGACAACGAAATTTTTACGGCCTGCGGTGGATACCGGCCTTCGCCGGTATGACGATTGATTTTAGGGAGGGACAAGGTAGAAGAACCCGAGCGTACAAAACCTTATCGACGAGCGGGATGAGCGAGGAGATTAGGTTGCGTCGCGAGGATACTTCGGCCAGCCCGGTATGAACTTTAGGGAGGGAGAAAGCAGAAGACCATGAATGGCTTTCTCCCATAAGATTCCCGCTTTCGCGGGAATGACGGCGGATTGGATTCCCGCCCCGCCTGTCCTGATTAGATCCCTCCATTCGCACAGAAAAAGTTGGCCAAAAGCTGAAGATTCGAATCATTCGCGCAGGCGGTGAGTTGGTTGCCGTTGGTGACGATCTGGCAGCCGCCATACGACTGGGAAGAATCAAGCACGCAAGCAGTACCAGTCCATTTACAATATATAGCTGAACCGCCACTATTGAAGAGACCATTGCCGCCTGGAATAGGTCCTTTAGTATAACTGGGACATGTTCTGCAGGCAGCCGCTCCGGCGGCGGAAAAGGTATTACCGCCACACGCTATCGGGCTTGTGGCTCCTTGGGGGCAATAGCTACCCGCCGGGCACGTAATGCAGCTGCCCGCCATTATATTCGGCTGATACGTTCCAGCCGGACAGGCCGTGCAACTGGCCATGCCCGCCGCGGCGTACGTTCCCTTTCCGCACATAGTACATATCGACTTGCTGGAATCGGGCGCATATCCCGCCGGACAGGTATGCGGCGCGGATGCTCCGGACGGACAGTATTTTCCCGCCGGACATGGCGTGCAGCTGGTAGACGCCCCGCTGCTGTAAGTCCCAGTCGGGCATGGCAGGCATTGTACGCCTTGGGCGGTGGCAGAGGTCGATATCGCGAGCAGTGCGCCCGCCAGTGTTATTGTAGTTTTATTCATTTTGTTTTCTCCTTGTTTAAATGTTTTATCCGACGATGGATGCCGGCCTGCGCCGGCATGACAAAGCCGGATTAGTCGATTGTTATTGTGTAGCTGCCGCTAGGACAGCTTGTCCCTGTGGCCATTACGCCATGCTCGTCGGTAGTGCCTATCTTGTACGCTCCTGCCGGACAAGTCGACGAACTGGAGGCATACGTACCCGCAGGACAAGGCGTTCCCTTATGCGCATACGTACCAGTCGGGCACTTTATGACACACTCCCGCAGGTCTTCGTCGTAAGTAAGATTGGCTCCGCATTTGCACTTGCCACTCGCGGCATCGTATTCGGCTAGGAACGATTTGCTACAGTCGGATTCGCACTTCGGAATGCAGTAGTCGACCAGCGCCGCGGCAAAATCGTCCTTCAGCGCAGCCGAGGCTCCGCCTCCTGCCGACAACCCCAGCAATATGCAGATTATTCCGCCATAGTGGCGGTTGAATATGATCTTCATGTTTTTTCTCCCTTGGGAATAAATCCCTATTTACCTTCTTGTTACAAGTTAAACCACATGCATCGCACAGTGGCGCGGGGAGTTCGAAAATCATATAGAAGGATGACTCCTCTGGTCTTTAAGGGTAAGCCCTCTGGACATGCACCAAAGGCTCCCCGACCTAGCGGGAGGGTATGGATTAAAGCGCCATACCAATGCTCTTCTATAAAGGCTTTCGACAGCCCGTACCCACCTATGGATACTAAGCGCGGAATATTCCGCACCTGCATTCAGGCTAGCATAATGGAAAATAAAATGCAACAAGGAAAATTCCCGGCCGGCTTGCGGAGCCCCCTGCGTCCGTCAGCCCTAGAACAGGTCGGTTTGCCGTTCGTCCTTCGGTTTCGCGGCGGGTTTCCGCGCCTTTGCCGGCTTCGGTTCCGCGACTCTCGCATCCGTGAAAACCTGCACGCGGCCGTCGCGCATTTCAAGCGTCGCGGAGGGCAGGGCGGCGAGCGCGGCCGAGCTGTCGACTATCGCGCCGCCGTTCCACACTATTGCATAGCCGCGTGCGAGCACGTTCCTGAACGAATAGCTTTCCAGCATTTTCGCGGCGTATGCGACGCGGTCGGCGCCTCCGGACATTTTGGCTTTGAGCGCGAGGGCCATGCGCGCGCTCTTCTCGTCCAGGCGCTGCATGGCGTCGGCGACGAACTGCACCGGGCTTTTCAGCCGCGCGCCCAGGCCGCCTATCCTGAGCGAGAAGTTTTCAAGCCGGCGGAGCGCCGCGTTCATGATCCGCGCCTCGCTTTGCCGGAAACGGAGCAGCAGGTCGGCGCGGTTCACAACCGCCAGCTCGGCCGCGGCCGTCGGCGTCGGCGCGCGCAGGTCGGCTGCATAGTCGATCAAGGTCGTGTCGGTTTCGTGCCCCACCGCCGAGATTACCGGGATTTCCGAATCGTACGCGGCGCGTACCACGATTTCCCCGTTGAACGGCATCAGGTCCTGCAGGCTGCCCCCGCCGCGCGCGACGATCAGGACGTCCGGGCGGCCGTTCCGCATCCGGTTGAATCCGGCGATTGCCGCGGCGACGGATTCCTCCGCCCCCTCGCCTTGCACCGCTGCCGGCCATACAATAATGCGCGCCGGGAAACGGTCGCCTATGCGGTGTATGATGTCGCGGATGACCGCCCCGGTCGGCGAGGTCACGACGCCGATTACGCGCGGGAATTTCGGCAGCGGCTTTTTATGCGCCGGGTCGAACAGGCCTTCGGCCGCAAGCTTCTTCTTCCGTTCCTCGATTATCTTGAACAGCGCGCCTATGCCGGCGATTTCGGCGCTTTCCACGGTCAGCTGGTAGCTGGAGCGTCCGGCGTAGGCGGTGATTTTGCCGGCTATCACGACCTCGAGTCCTTCCTCCAGCTTCACCTCTATCCGCGTCCATTTCCACAACACGCAGTTAAGAATGT
>JAISNH010000004.1 GCA_031276335.1 Rickettsiales bacterium | reverse complement strand
TTTGATACCAATGAATACGGTATCGATTTATAAATTGAATTAGTTTAGGAGCGCTGGCCTTCTGTTATTCCCGGTTCGACCGGGATACACCTCGCGTTATTCCCGCGCGGGCGGGAATCAGCCTCCCTCTGCCGCCATTCCCGCGAAAGCGGGAATCTTACGGGATGAAGTTTTCTTTCATAGTCTTCTGCTTCATCCCTCCCAGTTTATTTAAGATTTATCATTTAGGATTTATCTTCCCGTCATTCCCGCGCGGGCGGAAATCTTTTTGAAAAAAATCCCGCGGCCGTTGCGCGGGGTTTTTTCGTATCCATGCCGAAAAATCATGCGGCAATTTTCGGCGGTTATTTCCAGCTGTCGCGCTTCCTCGCGAAATAGGCCTGCGGGTGGGCGCACGCCGGGCACAGCTTCGGCGCCTCCCTGCCTATGTGGAGATAGCCGCAGTTCAGGCACTCCCACACGATTTCGTCCGGCTTCTTGAATATCGTGCCTTCCTGCAGTTCCTTCAGCATTGAGAGATAGCGTTCCTCGTGGTGCTTTTCGGCGATGGCGATGTTCCTCATGGCCAGGGCGACGTCCTTGAATCCCTCGGCTTCCGCGACTTTTGCGAACGAGGGGTACATCTCGGTGTATTCCTCTTTTTCGCCGTTGGCCGCCGCGACCAGGTTTTCGGTAATCGTGCCGATTTTTCCGGCCGGGTATTCCCACTCTATCTTCGCCGTCCCGCCCTCGAGGAACTTGAACAGCCGTTCGGCGTGCTCTTTTTCCTGGTTCGCGGTTTCCTCGAACAGCTGGGAAATCTGGACGTATCCGTCCTTTTTCGCCTGCGACGAGAAGAAGGTGTAGCGGTTTCTTGCCTGGCTTTCGCCTGCGAATGCGGTCAAGAGGTTGGTTTCTGTCTTTGTCCCTTTGATATTTGTCACTGTTTTTTCCTTTCTATTGCCTTTGTTCTTGTTTTTTCTTTCGCCACCTGCTTTTCGACGTCGTCGAAGGCCTCGGCGAACGCGCCGTAGGCGTCCCGGGCTGTTTTGCTGGCGAAAAACTCGTGGCCTTTCACCCGCAGCATCACCGAGGCCGCGGCCTTTTTATGCGGAGCGGCCGTAAAGACCACGTTCGAAGCCAGTATTTTCAAGCCGTGCCTGGCCGCCGCGGACTTTATGGTGTTTTCCACCTTCGCCGAAAGCGATTCGCCGACGTCGAAACCCTGTCCTTCAACTTGTATCGTCATCATGTCTCCGCCTGTTTGCCTAAATCCATGATATAGGTTCCGCCGCCAAAGTTCAATAAAAAACTTTTGCCTTCCGCCGGCGGATATGGTATAATCCAAGGGATTGGAAGGAGGAGCCTGAAGGTATTCCCATGAGAAGAGCCGCAACTTTCGTATTTTTGGGCTGCATGGCCGGATTTTACGCGCTGCACGAGGTTTCGGCGGCCCGCGGCGCATCCGCCCGCTCGGCCGGCTCCGCCCGCGCAGGCGGCGTGTCCCGCGGCGGGCGCAAGAGCGTCGTGTCGTCCGCGGCGCGTGTCGCATCCGCCTCCCCCGCCTCCGAGACGGCCCCCGCCAGCGATTTCGCCGGCTGCATGGACAAGGTCTGCATATCCGGCAGGTTCGAGGAAAAGGGGCGGTGCCGCTGCTCCTCCCAGCTGGTGCGGCTGAACAAGACGCTCCGCGACATCGACAAGGTCCAGCGGCAGGTCGACAAGGAGGCCAAGGAGCTGGAGATCCTGATGAACGCCGTGAATTCGGAAAAGGTCAACGACGCCATCGGCAACATCTACAGCAACATAGGAAGCGTCGAGAACAGGGCGAAGATGCTCGCCTCGCAAAGCCTCGACAGCGATCTCCTCGTCATGGAGGGGCTGCCGCTTTACGAGGAGGGCCTGAAGCAGTGCGCAAGCTGGCTGGACAAGGAAGCCAGCAGCGACAACAGGGAAAACCGGAAGAAGGAATACCTGGCCATGGTGGAGAAGGACTGCGCCGCCTACACGACCATAGTGAAGGAAAAGGCCGACGCGGCCTCCAGCCTCCTGGCCCAGACCCAGAAGAACCGCGAGATGTTCGACGAGCAGGAGCTGAAGAAGCGCAACCTCCTGGATCCGAAGGCGTGCTACGCCGAATACGAGGCGTGCGTGAAGAACGAATGCGGGATAAACTTCCGCAACTGCAAGCAGAGGCAGAAGGCCGCCGCCGCGGTCGCCGTGTGCGAGGCGTTGAACGCCGGCAAGTGCGAGGATTACAAGTATGCCGTGCTGCAGGACATAAACAAGCTGGTCAAAAGCGAGCTTGCCAAGGACGAGCTGGCGGTGGAATGCCAGTCCGCGTACGGCCATCTGATAAACGGCAAGTGCATGTTCAAGGTCCTGTACGTCGCCGACGACTGCAAGGTATTTTCCAGCGCGTGCGACAATTCGGCCGAGGTGTGGGCGCTGCCGGGGCAGTCTTTCACCTGCGACGTGCAGAGCTTCAAGAACGTCAGCTCGGGCTGCGGGCATTCGTGCTATCTGATAGGCCCGAACGACGAGAAGATAAAGCAGGGCGGCAACACGTCCGGCGGCGCGGGCGTGATTGAATCCGTCGGATGGAATTTGTCGGACTGCGTCGGGGACAGCTTTTCGACGCCGAAGGCCCCGAAGGGATGGGGCAAGGACGGCTATCCGAAGAATCCGCAATACAAGGGGGTGTTCATATGAGGAAAATTTGCATGCTGGCTGGCTTCCTGTTCCTTTTGGCCGCCGCTTTCGAATTCGCGCAGGCGGCTCCGGGGGCCAGGGCCGCATCCGGCGCCAAGCCTAAAGCCGCGCGGGCCGCCTCTTCGTCCGGAGCTGGAGGCGCGAAATCCACCCGCTCCGGCGCATCCAAGTCATCCGGAAGCAAGGGCGGCTCGCAGAAGGGCGGCGCCAAGAAAGACAAGTCGAAATCGTCCTCGTCCGGCAAGGAGGAGGAAGCGGCGCCTGTGGATCCGGCGCTTTCCGGGCCGGAGGGCTGCCTGGTCTCGAAGATAGGCGGCCTTCTCGCCTCGGACTGCTCGTTCCTGGTGGACGAGGCCATATCGGCGGGCATGGGCTCCGATCCGCTGTTATGCGTGTACAACGGCAAGGACGCCGGGTCGGCCAAAAGCGTCTACAACATATTCCTGCGCCAGTACTACGGCATATCGGAGGGCGGCGTGAAGGCCAGCACCTCGCTGGTCGATGTCCGCGACCAGAAGAAGGGCGCGATGAAGTACTGGCAGTATATCATAGACGAGGCCGGCGCCGGCACGCTGAAGGAGAACAAGATTTTCGACAGCGTGACGGAGGCCGTCCTGGAAAATTCCAGCCTGAGCAGCTCGGACCAGCTGGCCATAGAGGGCAAAAGCGTCGACACGGTGGAGCTTTCCATACCGCTGGTCAAGTCGGATCTGGAGCGGTGCGCGAAATCGGCCAAGGCCGCCATGAACGAATGCAAGGCGGTCAGCGACATTTCGATAAAGAAGAAGATCGCGGCATCGTGCACGGCGTACGAGGCCGTGCTGGTCAAGATGGCCGGGGCCAAGAAGGCCGAGGCGATGGGATTTGAAAGCGAGATCGTGGCCGTCCTGCAGCAGCGCCTCAGGGCGGAGCTGGACAATACCAGGAACGCCCTTGACCGGGAGCAGGAAAAGGCCGCGCTCGACAGCCAGAAGCTGGCCGCGCAGACGGACACCGAAATCGCCAAGACGATGGAGAAGCGCACTAAGCTGGTGCTCGAGGCCTCCGGGATCATGAACGACATTGCCGAGCTGGAGGCGGAGGACGAGGACGAGAAAAAGGATTACCAGGCGGATCTCGACGAGGTGAAC
>JAISNH010000079.1 GCA_031276335.1 Rickettsiales bacterium | reverse complement strand
AAAAAACCGCAGAATTTCCGCGGTTTTATTTGGAGCAAGTGAAGGGGCTCGAACCCTCGGCCTCGACCTTGGCAAGGTAGATACTCAAACCGAATTTCATCAATAAAATGAAGTAGTTATGAGAAGATTATAAAATTTTGTAAAGAAATTTGTACCAAAACCTGTCCGGGATGTTCTGTTTTTCCAAAACTATCCGTATTCGCCGGCCCAAACAGGGATCACATAAGTCGATTTTCTGCGGTTTTGATGTCGGAAATGACAGAAAACAGGGCGGCCGGGGGGAGATCCAGGGAAATGATATTTTTGAAAAAAGTGCTTGACATTAAATCAAAAATATGATATATATTTAAATATATATCAATAACAAAGGGCAAAAAATGGACGTAGCAAAGGTTTTTACAACAGGTCGCTCCCAAGCGGTAAGGCTTCCCAAGGAGTTCCGCTTTAGCAGCAACGAAGTTTATGTAAGGAAACACAATGGGAAAGTTATACTTTCCGAAAAGCCGAACAAGACATGGGCAGAGATATTCAAAAACTTCAAGGGCGATCCGACTTTCTCGGTGTACCGCGAATTGATACACGACAAGCCTAGGGAGATAGAGCTATGAAATACATGCTCGATACGGATATAGTGAGCCTTGCCGTGAGGGGGAATCCTTCCATCATAAAAAACCTCAAGATGCACGAGGAAGACGAAATATTCGTCAGCGCGATAACCTATGCCGAATTGATGTATGGACTAGAGAAGAAAGGCTCCACAAAGCTGGCGGACGAAGTAAGCATAGTCCTTGGAAAACTGTGCATCAAGGATTTTGATATAGATTCGGCGGAGTATTATGGCAAAATAAGGTTGGGGCTTGAACGTCCGGGTGCTCCGCTTGAGAATATGGACATGCTGATAGCGGCGGCCGCTATGTCCATAGGAGCGATTTTGATCACCCACAACACTAAACATTTCGGAAGAATAAAGGGTTTGAAGGTCGAGGATTGGAGTTGAGCCGCATCGAGGCGCGGGACACTAAGCTTCCCCCACGAACGTAGCGAGCTCGGCGACGCGGCGTTTGATTAGGCCTTTCATGGGTCGGCCGGAGGCTGGAGGGCATACAATGGAGCCTGCTGTAGGCGGCCAGTAATCCGTACGATTTTTTCTGGCGATGAAAATCGTGGGAAACTGGATACTATTTCTTTTTTATATCCGACGGCGCAGTCCAATGTCCACGACAAGCAGGAAGCACGTATACGTCGCCAGGCTTAGCTTTTTTCAACTTATCAAGTATAGCAAACCACGAATTCAGGATATACGCCGCTCGGTCGAACAAGGGCTTGTCAGTAAAAGAAGGCGCGCAGATAAAATCTATAATACCATTGTCCTTCAACGCCTGAATTTCGGGCTTTCTCTTTAACATCCTCCCATCCCCGGTGACTATGGCGCATTTGTTCGTGCCAGCCTTAGTTTTTATCGCCTTGATGAATTCCGTATCCAAGAATCCACGGAGGCCCAAAGTATAGTTATGCTCTATTACAAGCCCCTCCTCCTCGTTCATACTTTGAAGAAGTTCAGCAACCCTTATCGGAATGTTTTCGTCGAAGACAAGTAGCATCACACCCTAATCCTACTTTCGAACTCGACGGCCTGCCCTATGAGATTTTCTGGCACTCCGTACCATTCGGATACTTTCCTGATGTTCCCCTTTTCAGCGTTGCAGGCATCGAACAGGGTACGAGTCGGCACGCCGTATTCAATCAATATCGGACGCCCAAATTTTATACGCGGATTCAAGATGACCTCGGGCGTATTGTTAGGAAAAGGCCTCCAAGAATTTATCCGATTGTCGCTTCCTATATCTACCCCTTCGTATAGGATTTGGTCGAAACAGCCACGCATGGCGTACTGTTCGTCCTCCATATCAAGAAGTATGGCTTTGTTATCGCCGAATATGCACTTGCCGTCGGTCGTGAATCTCGTCGCGAACGGGAAAGGTTTATTCTGCTCCTCGGCTGCCTTACGGTACTCCCTGGCTATCTTGTCCCGCTTTATTCCTACCTTGAGGAAATAACTTATGAACTTTACTTCCATCAAGTCGTAAAAGGTCAGGTATTCCCGGCCATCAAAAGTTATCGCCTTGCTTGAATGCAGCACGCGACGGCCATTCCGGGCACCATATTTATATCCGTGGACAAGCCCTTTTATGACACGTGGAGATAACCTAAGAAGAGCCGCCGCTTCCGAATACGTGTAGATGCCGATGCCGGTGTACTTGTCACTGATTCCCATGTTGCTCCCTTTTATTCCATGTTATTATACTACAAAAGCTCCGTCAAGTCAATTCATGGTGCGAATATAGTCGTACTTGCTGGCCGGAAAAACAAACATCCGAAATAGGGATTTTACGCCGCAGTTGTTTCCTTGCTATTCCTATTCAATCAAACCCGCGCGCTTCGCGTGCCGGCGTATGGTGCCGACGGGAAGCGACACGGATGCCTCCACGAAGGCCGCGAGCTCGGCGACGCGGCGCTTGCCTCCTATTGTTAAAATCATTGCAAGTTAAAAACTCCCTTCACAGTACGCCGCACGGTGCCGACGGGGGCCGCGGTCGCCGCCTCGATGAACGGCTCCAACATCCTTACCGCATCCTCGAGCTCCACCTCGCCGTTCGCTATGACTTTCGACAATTTCATAGCGGCGGCATAGAAATCGGAAAGGCCGAGTATCGAAGGAGATTGCATCCGGCGTTCGCCCGAAAGCGCGGCATAGAACGCGCCCATGACATCGTTCACGAACGGCAATCCCTTGAACGGGGTCAGCACGATTTCCTGAAGGAGCGCGGAAAGGGACACAAGCTCTTCGTCATCGTCGTTCCCCCAGTCGCGTATAGACTTCCACAACAGCCCCGCGAAGTAGGCGAGCGCGGCTTGCAGGAATACGTAATTGCCCTCTATCTTCGCGAATTCCGCCGTAGATATTTCTCCGTTCATATACATGACGTAGGCGTCGTTCATCTTCCTGAGATACTGCATGGGCGTCGTGGTGAAGGCGGTAAGGGCGGCCGTGACGCCGTGCCGGTTCTGCTGGAACAGGCTCATGGTCGCGGCGTTGCCGGACTGCTGCGAGCGGAGCGTGGAGCGTTCGAAATTCCTGACCGCGTCCGCCATAGGCACGCCATTTTCAACCTGGTATTCGATCATGGCCCTGCCGCCGGCCATTATCGGCAATATGTCGCCCGCACGGGTCAGCGCGGACATCGCGCGGCTCCAGCCGTACTTCAGGCCGGCATGCGACGATCCGGCGTCGGAAAGAACGCGCGAGGTAATGTCGTTGAAGCCCGAGTTGAAACGCTGCTCGACGAACCTCGCAAGCTCCGGCTCCGACTTGAAGAAGTCCAGCGTTTCCCGGAGCGAGAAGATGTTGGATATCAGGCGGCGCGTGAAGCTGCCGTCCGCGACGTCGACGGAATAGTTCGTCACCGATACCAGCTGTTTGAAGAACACGGAGGGATTGAGCCCGATTTTCGCGAGCGAGAAGTTTCCGACCATCCTCGATATAGTGCTGGAAAAGCCGTCCTGAACCTTGCGGTTGCCCATCAGAGACTGGCCGGTGACAAGCTTCTTGAACTGGGAAAGCGCCGCATCCCCGAATTTCGACTTGACCGCCTTCTGCAGCTCCGAGCTGCCGAATATCTCGCGGATTTCGCGGTACTTGAGACCAGCCTCCGCCATATACGCGGAGGCCGCGGCATGGGATTTCATCACCTGGAACGCATCGGTAGGCTTCACGAATACGAAGTGGTTCCTGCGCTTCAACATGGACGGATCGGAAGGATCGGCGAAGAAGCCCAGAAGGTCGAGGTCCGTCGGCGTATGTTCGCTCCGGCGCGGGAAATAAAAGCCCGAAAGCCGCGGCATGTCCATTCCGAAAACCTGCACGTAGACAGGGTTGACCTGGTCGTACCACGACTGGGCGCCGGCGGCAAGCGACATGCCGAACTCCATATCCGCGGGCGCGAGGTATGAGAACAGCCTTGCGAGCTGCTCCTTCCCATACGTGGCGTCCATGGATTCGGCGGTCTTTTCATTCCGGTACTGCAGCCACAGGTAAATTATCTGGTTCTTGGTGAGCGCGTCCTTGTCCTCGTATTTATATTCGGAAACCTTCCCATCTTCCGACCGGTATCTGGAAACGGCGGTTGTTACCGGCCGCGAATTTTCCTCCATCTTCCCGATAAAATCCGCCTTCGATTTCAGCCCGTAGGCCCGTACCCCCGCATCGACCGCGTATTCGTCGACGGACGCGTTCGCCCGGTCGCGCGCGCGGTTGAGCTCCACCGCCATGTCGTATTCGTCGGCCGCCTTTTTCCCGAACAGCATCACCAGATAGCTGTTCCAGTCGCCAGACCAATTGTTCAGGGTGCGCGACGCAAACGAGGTTTTCCTTGCGCCGACGGACTTTTTCAAGGAGGCGATCTTTTCCCTAATCTCCAGCGCATGCTTCGTATCGTCGGCATTCTTCAAGGATTTTCCCTGCGCTATGAATTCCTTCAGGCGTTCTATCAGGTTTTCGCCCATCTCCGGGGACGGATAGCGGGACAGGTCGGCCGCCCGATCGTAAAGCTCCTCCATGCCGGATTCGGAGGCAAGCGGATATTCCATTTGAATTTCCGGGAGTTTGGAAACCGCCCCCCAGCCCCCGGACGCATACAGAAGATATTGCGCGCGGAACATGTCCCAGGCATCGACGTCGGGACGAGCCTCGCCTTTCAGGAACTCCTCCACGTACGGGTTCTTTTTCACGAATTCGCGGAACTTTTCGGCCTTCCTGTATTTCGGAAGCTTGTTCAGCTCGCGGAGCTCCCTAGCCATCATGTTGCTCGTGTAGTCCATCTTTCCCATGTTCGAGGCATAGGGTTTCGTCGACCGGACAAGCTTGTCTATCGTTTCCATGTTAGCGCGGTAAATCATGCGCGAGACGACCTGCTCGCGCCGGTTCCAGATGTCCTCCATTATCTCGGACATGGAGCGGAAGGTCTTCACCGCATTGATCCTTTTAAACAGCTGCGCCTGGATTTCGGCGTCTCCGTCCGCCGCCTTCAGCGCCTCGTTATAAAGCGTCTTGCGCATGAGCGAAAGCCTTTCCTCGCTTTCCCTAAGCCTTTCCTTCAATTCTTCGTATGCACGCACCTTGCCGGCCGCGATGCGCTCGGAACGCTCCCTCATCTCCCCCTTCCAGTCGCGCATGCGCTTCTTCAGGTAGTCGGCCTCCGTGCCGGCGGATTCGGCCAGCCGGGCGATACGCGATTTTTCGGCGCGCACACGCTTCAGTTCGGAAACAAGGTTCGCAACCATTTTCCCGGAGCCGGGATTTTGCCCCGCGCCTTCGGAAAACAGGCTGTCGAAGAACTCGGAAACCTCCGGCGCGAGCGCAGACCTCTCCACGAGCCTCTTGGAAACGAGCGTGTCCCATATCTGCGCCAGCCATTCCCGGAACTGCTCGAAGTACTGCCGGAGCCCCGGGGTCGGAGCCTCGGAGGTCTTGAAGTACGTTATGGCGTTCTTGGCCAGGTCCTCCTGTATCCGCGTCGACATAAGCTCGGAGGCATCATCGACCTGGTAGTACTCCATCAGCGGCCTCAAGGATTCCGTATTCCCGGAATCGATCGCATGCCGGATGCGGGAAAGCGTGAAGTGGTGCCCCACGAGCTCGTGTATTATCGTGTCGACATCGCCGTTCTCGAACACCCGTATCAGGCGTTCCGTCCTATCGTACAGGCCGCGCACCGAACCCCGCGCGTCCGTGTCTTCGCTATTGACATTGCCGGAAACTTCGCCAGATACTTTTATATTGACATCGCCTTCCTGATTTTGTATATTTTGATAATAGATGCCGTCCGACGCAGGGCTGTTGCCCCTGTCCACCGGGCGGTTTCCTCGTTCGTTGAGATTGTAATACAGGTTCCCCTTTCCATCCTTGCCAAGCAGCACCTCGACAACATGCGTTTTGCCTTCGAGCGAAACAGCCTTCCTTACCGGTACGAACGCGACTATGCCGTCCTTGCGGGCATGGCGGAGTTCTTGTTCCGCGCCTATCGTTCCGGTCATTATGATCTCGCGCACGGCCGGCAAAAACCTCAGGCTTTCCACGCTTCCGCGGTGATTCGTTTCCTTTATGCCGGCATTGCTGAACCTGACCGGTCCCAGCCCCTGCCGCTCCAATACCGTGCCCCGGAGGTTCTTCTTGTAATAATCGAGCGCCGTAGAGCGAGCTTCGGCGAGGTCCTTGAACTTCGGAAACGCGATGCCGTCGGATTCAAGGATTTCCTCCCTCTCAAACAGCACGCTGCCGTCCGTGTCTTCGCGCGAGTAGTAGATGTTCGGGTTGTCCGGGTCGAAGTCCCCCGTGTTCGATACGGCGGATTTGATTTGAGTAGGCTCGAATACGGATATGATAAGCGCTTCCCTATCATCATTGCCCGCAATGTCTTTTATATCCTCGGCGCTTTCCGCATTTACAATCGCGTCATATCCGGCATCTTGAATCAATTCCTGCATATAGTTGTATTGGGCGAAGGGGCTGTAGCGATGAAAATAATAATCTATGCCATATGCAATTCCATTTTCCCGCACCTTGCCCAGAATTTCATCGACCGCTTGCTCGCCACGATTTTCCAGCATCCATTTTCCGAAAACATTCTTGAAAACCCCGACATCTTTAGAACCCATGTAAAACGGATTCGACGCAGAAAGATATACCTCCATGGGCTTTAGGCCGTTTCTTGCGAAATCCTCGGCCTCTCCGTACGAATCCGTGAAATAAAAGCCGTATCCATAATGGTTGCCGCGCCGCCCTTGCCTATCTTCGGAAAACTCGCTGAACTCCGCCCCGGTGCCGTGGTAAAACCGGATAGGGTTATCGCCCCGATCCTTGAATACTGAATCCCCGAACCAGCGCTTGAACGCAGGGCTGTTGACATCCACTGGCTTCTGAGCCTTGACATTGCCGGAAACTTCGCTTATTATCTGGGATAGAGGATGACCGGCCACGGCGGCAGCAGCGGGGCTTGTTCCTGTGAAGCCAGAATCATCGGAGTCTGCACTTGGCAGACCGGCTCCTCTTCCTTTTTTCATCCATGCTTCGATGCCTTTTGTGCCGGTTTCGGGAAAGGCCGTGTTTATCACGATCCGCCCGGTTCGCATCAGATCGGCCTGCACGCCGTATTTTTTGCCGTCGACATCTATTTTCAAGAACAGCGGCATGCCGCCGTCCGCCTTGCGCGGACCGACGCGCCAATCCTCAACATTGTCGAGATTTTCAAGAATCCCGCCCCATTGTTTCTTAGTGAGATTATGACGACGGACATCGTGTTTCACAGTGTCCGACGGAAGGTCGAGCTCAACGCCTCCGGCCGTGCGGTATTGCATGAACGACTTCTTCGCATCCGGGTTCGCCTGCACGTAATCCACGAACTCGCCTATGCTCTGCCGCGGATTTCTGTACATCGCCGCGGACTGACGATAGGTCCCCGTCGCATCCGATGCGCCGGCCGCGGAAATGTCCGGCGCGTTGTCGTTCACGAACTCGAACCTCAGCTTCTCCCTCTCCCACAGCGCCCGCGGCGTCGTGCCCAACGCTTCGGCCTCCGCGTTCAGGTTCGCCTGGATCAGCGCAGCTATGCCGTCGGCCCTTTTCCCGTCGATCCCGGATATGCTTTCCCGGACATCCCGGCGCACATCCCAGTCGCGAGCCTCCCTTTGGTACGCGTCCCGCGCCAGAGGCACCACCTTCGAATAATCCGCGTCCGGGAACTTCACCGGGTCGACCTGCTCGTTCAGCGCCCGGGCACCTTCCTCCCGGAACTCCTCGTCGAAGTTCGAAAAGTCGTATGCGATTTTAGCCACCGCCGAGGCGGTCTTTTCCGGCATCCCCGCCTTCTTCAGATCGGCGACGAACTTTTCCCTTCCGGATTCCGACGGATCGGAGCGCGCGGCGAACGCACCGGCCTTCACCCCAGCTTCGGCGCCCGCGCCCAGTTCCGCGCCAGCCTGGCGCGCCCGGTCAATTATCGCCGCGGACTGTCCGACATTGTACCCAGCGCCACCGAGCGCGGCGGTGTCGCGGCGGTAGGCCGTCCTTTCCCCGCCGGCCGCGGCTCCCCCGACGGCGCCCGTGATCGCCGCAATCGAGGCGCTGTACACGCCTTCCTTAAAAACATCCCCCCACGACTGCCCCCTCACGTCGTTCATGAACAGGGCCTGCGCAGGGGCCTGCTCCAGCTCCTCTATCGCCTCGCCGAGCCCGGCTTTGGCCAAGCGGGACCAGAACATACGCTCCGAGAGATGCTTCAGGAATATCTCGCTCCCCCAGCGCTCAAGGAAGCCGTCTACCGCCGCGGCCGCAAGCGCGACCCCGGAGGAGTTGCCGGCGGATTGTCCGGCAAGGCGACGCTCCGTATAATACCGCGGGTATTTCTCCGCCGCATAAAATGCTATAGCCCCCATTCCGCCCAGTCCTACGTTGAGCGCGAGCGATTTGCCCAGCTGCCAGAAGCCCCCGCCAAGGTCGGTCATGAAGTTCTCGTCGTCCTGCTGTATGCCCAAACCCTTGGATATGGAAGCCTTCATCCGCGCATTCTGCTTCTCCAGCTCGGACAGCCGGTCGCGCAGCCTGGCACTCTTCGTGTCCTTGAACTGCCGGTCTATGTACGATTTGACCTCGTCCCAGTGGGGCGCAAGGTAAAGGTTTGCCCGCGCCTTCTCAAGCTTCCTGGCATACTGCCGGTCGCGGGGATCGTCCTCCCCCAGCAGGTCCGCAACATTCTCCACACCCTCTTTGGCCGCCGTATAAATATCAACAAGATTGTTGGCCGCGGCGCGCCCGAATCCCTGCAGCAGGTTGACAGCCATGTAATCCTTGTCATCCAAAGGCCGCTTCAGGTACGTGCCCCGCTTCAGATACTCCACCCTGTTCAAGTCCAGCTGCAGCCGCGCGTTCACGTCGGCACCCGTGTCCTTCGTATAAGCCTTCACCACGGACTGCGGCCCACGCACCCATACGTCGAATTCCCCCTCCGGGATTTCTTTCCACCCCGCACCCAGATCGGCAACAGTCATGTCATCTTTTTGCAACATCGTCCTTTTTCCCGTATTGATACACCCGCGTCCCGTCCTTGTAGACGGCTATGGTTTCGCCCGTATCCCCGTTGCTGTAGAGCTTGTAAGGCGCGGAGGCGGCCCGCGCGGAAACGTTGTATACCTTTATCAAGTCCATTCCATTCAAGGCGGCGGACACCGTTTCGAGTTCGGAGGGCAGTCCGGCCACGTCGCGCAAATACGACTTCGCCACGTCGCCGGCAATCCCGCGTGCCATCGTGATATCGGCGAAATCGGACGAATCCTCGTATTTCTTTCCTCCGCGTTCGTAGAATTCCTCGTACAGGTAGGCCTGCTTCAAGGGATCGTTTATGCCGTTTTCCCGTATGAAGTCGTTTATCACGCGGAGTCCGCGGGTGAACGCCCCGGGTTCCATAATATACCAGTCCTCCGCCATGTCGGAAAGCTCGGCCGATTTTTCGACAAGCGCGTAGGTAGTATCCGCCATGTATTTTTTGAAATCGTCCCGGGAAATGTCGTCGTTCTTGAAGGCGAGCTGCAGCTCCTCCCTATAATTCAGGAGATCCGTCGCCTTGGCGTTCGCGAAATCCGGCTTTCCAGTTTTGTGCGCTTTCAGAAGCTCGTAAGCCGCGTCGAATTTATTCCTGTTGATCACATGGCGGTTCGCAACCGCGGAGGCATCGGCCGATGCCATACCATTTGCCAGCCCCTTTTCGTACCGGGACAGGTAGTCCCGCGCGAGAACCTTCATCCGGCCGTAGTCGGCGGGGTACAGGATATCCTTCAGGTTCTGGTTCCGGCCGGCGAACGCCTTGTCCTCCAGCACGCGCCGGGCGGCATCCGGCTTCGCCTCGTCCGGAAGCGCCTTGAAGCTGTTGACCGCGGAGCCGAACATCACGCCCTGCATCTTCCTTATCTGGGCGGCGGACTGGGCTCCGGTAAGGTTGTATTCCCCGTACGGGTTCCTTTCCGACAGCCGCGACTGGAAGTCCTCGAGCGCGTGGACGAGCGCGAATTCCTCCTCTATGCCTTCTTTTTCCGTCAGGTTGCCGGAAAGAAGGTTTTCCATGGAAAGCGCGGCCGCGTTCATGTCGTCGTCTATGGCCAGCGCCGTCGCGTCCCTGGAGTCCTGCTTCTCCCTGTTTATCCGGTTGGAACGCACGCGATTGGCGTATGAGCGGCGGCGCAGGTCGACATCCGCGTAGAACTCCTCCAGCAGATTCTCGTCCTCGATTTCCCCCGACAGCTCCAGCTTGCGCTTGTCTATCGCCGCATTGAGGGCGGCCTCGTCGTCCGGCGCGGCCTCGAGCGCGGTTTCCATCGCGGCGATCATCTCGGAATCAAGGGCGACCAGGAACCTTTTGTTCGCGGTCGTCACCCGGTCGGATGCGCGTTTTTCCAAAACGGCCGCCGCGGATTCGACTGCCCTTTTGGCCGGGGCCATGGAGGCCGGATTGACGCCCGGTATCCGGGCGGACTCCGTAAGCGCTTTCCTGTCGTAAAGATTTTTCGCCATATTTCCCCCCTATGTCGTCATGAGCCCGAGAACCCCCTTGAATATGCCGTCAGCCAGGGCAACGCGCCCCATGCGCCGGGAAACAGACGCACCCGCGCGCAGAAGCGCGGCCTGCGCGCGCGAGGCCCGCGCCTGGTTCAAGGCGTTCTCCTCTATTATCTGCATATCCTCGCCCAAGTTCCGGGCCGAGCTTTCTATGGCGAATTCCATGGATCCGCCGGCGGCACGCACGCCGCGCGCGGCGGCCGAGGCGATCTCGGAGCCGGCGGCGGCCGCGAACTCTTCCCTCATCGCGTTCGTGGTCTGGAGCGCGCGTATCTCCACGACGTCGGCGGCGGATTCGGCATCCATGGCCTGCAGATCGTACTGCGCCGCGGAAAGATCCAGCTCGGTATAGTCGATAAATCCGGAAATTGCCCGCGCGACGCCGGCGGCCGACATGCTGAAATCCGCCGATGATTTCGCCGCCGCCGCGGACTGCGCGGCCCCCGCAAGATACGACCCGGAATCTCCGGGGGACGGATCGGATGCCGAGGGAAGCCTGAAAGAGGAGAGTTCCGGGGCAGATGCCGCCGCCGGAAGAATGGCGGAGGCGGCCTGCGCCGCCGGCGCGGACGCCTCCGTCGCCATGGAGGATTGAATGTACGGGAGCGCATCGCCGGACGACGAATACATGCGCGGCCGGGAAATCCCCCCGGCGCGCACGGGATCAAGCCTTATCCAATCGAGTATGGAGGCCCTTTTCATCTCAGATCACCCGCGCCTATGTATAGCAGGATGGATTTTATCTCGAAGGGCTCGTAGTCGCTCTCGGCCCAGCATATAGCCTCGCGGCCGTACGGAACGCACCGGACGAAGTCGTAGAAGTCTTCATCCGACCTGAGCTTGTCGCCGCAGAATTGCAGCTCCGTGGTGTTCTTGGTCACTATCTGCGCGCGGTTCACGCACTTGATGCGGCTTTTGGTCTCGCCGTTGACGGCAATGTCGTTCAGCCTCAGGCGCGATTTGAACGGCAGCCCGACGCGAAGGCCATCGTAGTCGGCGCCAAGGTCGGCAACGCCGTCCGCAACCGTGAATTCGCCCACCTTCCAGCCGTCCTTGTAGACCGCTATTTTCAATCCTTCGTAATCGCCGAGGTCGTATAGCTTTCCCCCTACGGTCGAAAGCCCGTCCCTTTGGCAGTCGAGGCGGTTGGCCTGGGTCAGCCGTTCCACGTTGACATAGCCCCCGCGCTCAACCAGCAGGAAGACGTCGTCGTACATGCATACCACCTGCTTGAACCGTCCGTCCGTCGTCCATAGGTTGGCCGCGTTGGTGTTCTGCGCCGGGACAATGCATATCGCGGACATCGATCCGTCGGACATCACGGCGTAGATATAGTCGCTCCTGTCCACGTTCGAGTTCGCCGCGACCGACAGCGACACCGGGTCTTTGATTATATCGTTGTACTGCGACAGGTTCCCGGATACGTATCCGCCGGCCTCGTAGTCGTACGTGTACGACATCAGCGATCTGCCGCCCCGGTCGGCGAACACGATCATGCCGTTCACGGATACGGGGTTCACTAGCGGAGAGCTGCCGTTGTCGGAGGATATGACAGCCTTGAAGGATGCGAGAGTCATGGAGTTTTCGCCGACTGTCTGCTCGTTGCCGGTCGTGAATATATGAAGCCCGCGCGCGGCCTTCATGTTGACTATGCGTTCCGCGGTGTCGAGCGGATAGTCGAACGCGCCGGAATCGTCCGAGGCCGACACCCGCTTGAAATTGTCGTACTGCTGCGCCCGGGAGACGACTATGTGCGCCGGCAGGTAGGGCGTGCCCCCGAAGGCCAGGCGCGCCATCGCGAAGCAGCATGCGCGCGGCCAGCCGCGCGCGGCCGAGAATATCGGCTCCTGCGACCCCTCGATATAGAAGCCGGACTGCGTCAGCCGGTTGCCCTCGTAATCCTCGAAGGCGGGAAACCCGTTTATGGTGTAGGCCTTGGCCGCGCCCGCCGAAACCTCGACCAGGCGCAGGCTGGTAAGCCCGTTCGTCAGTATCTGCCCCGTCATCTGCGCGGCCTGGGACGCATTCCAGCTTCCGGCCGAAAGGTTGACTATGCCGTCCTTGGCGTCCGCCTGGAAGTTGAAGACGCCCCCTGGCACGGGCGGGGACAGCGCGTCATGGAAGTCGTGCATGATCATGTTCTTGAACTCGAAATTGGAAAACTCGAACACATCTCCCGGCAGCCGCCGGATGCGCTTGGTCGGCATATCCGCGTGGCACAGCACTATCGTGTCGTAGTTGTAGTCTATCTTCAGCTCGTCCAGGTAGTCCTCCGACATCTCGGGCGCGGACAGCTCCTGCAGCAGAGATATGCCCGCGGCCGCGACCTTGTATATCGAGACCTTGAAGTTGGACAGGATGAACAGGTACCTCTGGTCTATGTTGTAGTAGTACGGGAACGCCTTGACCTTGGAAATATCCTCCCGCAGGACGGTGTAGGCCTGTATGTAGCCGAAATCGAGCGGCGCGTCGACGGAACCCTGCCCAGGCAGAACCTCAAGCTTCACGAAGCGGGCCGGGTTGGACAGCGCGAGCTGGAAGCTCTGCAGCGATTCGGTAATCGTGAATACGCCTTCCTGCACCCATTCGGAGCCGTCGGCGGACGAATAGAGGCCGGCCTGCATCTGGCGCGGCGGGGAATTCCGCACGAAAGGCAGCCGGTCGGACGATATATGGAACTGCTCCACAGACCCGGGCTCGTTGGCCGCGGAAAGGTCGCTGCCGCGGAAGCCCCCGGATGCGGAAAGCGAGGCCGAGGAAACCGCCCCGAGCAATAGCTGGAACGATATAGAATACGGGCCTATGGCGGAGCCCCAGAATACTTCCTCGCCCGCGGGCACCGTCCACCTGCCCTCCGGCGGAAGAACGCCGAAGGAGTCGGCCGCCCCCACGCCGGCGCCCGGATCGTCCACCGAAAGGGAGAGCAGGCGCTCCACCCAGGCGTATTGGGAGGACGACGCAAGACCTTGGCCGTCATAGACCCGCGTCCATTCGCGGACGCTTTCAAACGACACAACCGGCGCGCGGAAGCCGAGCGAGAGCTTGTTCAGCCTGATGCCAAGCCCGTCCTTCAGCCCGCCGTAGTCCACCGAAAACAGCAGGGTGTTTTCGCCGACAGGGGCCGAGGTGGAGGAGTTCCCGTATTCCTGCACATTTCCGTCCAGCCCGATGCCGGAGGACAGCGCGCCCGTATGGTACTCCTCGCGCGCGAAGTCCAGGCGCTCCAGCAGCTCCGTGCCGCCGCGGCGGCGGACGGAGCCCAGCACCGAGTTCACGCAGTTCAATCCCTCCCCGTACGATTTGTCATATAGGGGGAGATCGGCGCGCTCCAGAAGATCGGGGTTTATCGTACAG
>JAISNH010000067.1 GCA_031276335.1 Rickettsiales bacterium | reverse complement strand
CGGCCGCACCGCACCGCGCGGACATCATGTCCAGCCGGCCGACAAGCGCGACCCCGGAAAGCTCCAGCCACTTCCACGCGCTTTCCACGTTTTCTGCCGCGACGGTCAAGGATCCGAATCCGCGCTCGCGCGCCGCCTTGCAAAGCGCGATAAGCTCGAAGTCGTCGCCGGAATCCCCGGCCGAATACAGATTCAAGTGCGGACACGCCGCCTCCGGTATCAAAAACGCCTGCATTTTTCCCCTTGTAAAACATGCCGCCTTCTAATAACATGTTAGCACAAAGATCGTCCATTTGAAAGGGTATTGTAAAGGCATCATGCGGAAAGTCATTCTTGTGCTGGCTGCGTTTTTCGGAATCGCCCGCGGCGCATACGCCGAAGGCATGCTCGCCAATCCCACAGCCGGACAGATGTACGCGCAGCCGGAGATAACGGCCGACCTGTTCCCCAAAATGTCCCGCACGTTCCACGGCATGAACATGAGCCTGATGCGCGCGGTGGGCCCGGCGATAGAGGACTACCGCGCACACTACAGCCCGGCCTTGCACAAAGGAATGCAGAATTTCATTAAAAACCTGAAGGAGCCTCTGACCTCGGTGCATTCGATACTCGAGCTGGATTTTTCCAACGCCGCCGCAAGCATAGGCCGCTTCGCGATAAACACCACAATCGGCATCGCCGGCATGATGGACGTGGCCGGCGGAATGGGGCTGAAGCGCGACAGCAGGAGGATGGCCGACACGCTGGGGGCGTGGGGCGCGCCCATGGGCGGGTTCTTCGTCCTGCCCCTGTACGCGCAGACGAACACGCGCGACTTCGCGGCGGGGCTGGCCGAAAACATATTCGACCCGATGTACCTGCTAATCGGCGTCGCGCCCTGGCTGTTCCTGGACCTGGCGGGGGCGCTCCTCGACCTAAACGATTCATACGACTTCGTCATGGCCACCGACGAATCGGCGCTCGATTCATACGAAACCTTCAAGACCTTCTACCTGCAGAACAGGAAAAAGGAAATGGACAGGCTGGCAATATTCGGCGCGCGGCCGGCGGAGGCCGGCAAAACATCATCATACGATTTCGACATGGAGTGAAAATGGCAACCGCAAAAGTGACATCGGACAAGATAAAGCTCTCCGCGTGGATGAAAAAAAACTATCCCGCCCTTACCCTGTCGCACCTGATGAAGCTGTGCCGAACAGGGCAGATACGCGTGAACGGCAGCCGCGCACCGTACAGCCGCCTTATGGCCGAGGGCGACGAGATAAAGCTGCCCCCTTTCATCGCGGAATACGAAACCGCGCCGGAAACGGCGGCCAAAAAGCAGGCCGCGTACTCGCAGGAGGACATCGACGGAATGCTGTCCTCGATAATCTACGAGGACGCCGACATAATCGCAATCAACAAGCCCGCCGGGCTGGCCGCCCAAGGCGGAACCGGGATAACGAAGCACGCGGACACCCTTATCAACGCGGCGCGCCCTGAATTTTCCGGAAACCTGCGCATCGCCCACCGCATAGACAAGGAAACCAGCGGCATAATGATAATCGCAAAGGGGCACGACGCCGCAGCCGCCATGACGGCCATGTTCCGGGAAAGGAAGGCGCGGAAGAAATACCTGGCCCTCGTCTACGGCAGCATACCGTCGAAGGAAGGCGTCATACGCGCCCCGATAGCCGAAGAGCGCGACGAAAACGGCAACGACTGGCGGCGGACAAAAGATGCGGATTCGGCGAAATATGCCCTTACCCGGTACAAGGTGGCGGACGAGGCCTTCGGCCTTATCTCGCTGGTCGAACTGATGCCGGCGACGGGGCGCACCCACCAGCTGCGCATACACATGAAGCACATCGGGCACCCGATAGTCGGCGATTTCAAGTACGGGCGCGAGGGCGAATTCACGAAGCTGAAGCGCTCGCTCGACATCGAGATCGCGCGAAGCCTCCACCTGCACGCGGCGGAAATAGAAATAGAGGGAAAGCCGGCGATACGGGCGCCAATGCCGCCGCACATGCGCTCGCTTTGCAAATACCTGGGCTTTTGAAGGGGAAAAATGCGCAAGAGATTCAACAGAGGGAACAGACATCGCCGGGAACGCAGGGGACGGCGCCTACGCTTCCTCCTCAATATCCTGAGGCGCGCGATGAAACTTATCGGCATAGCCGCGCGAATCGCCGCCATAGCCGCGGCCGCATCATTCATCGGCGTCGCGGTCATACTGTCCGAGGTGGATCCGAACCAGCACAAGGACGAGCTGGCATCCGCCCTGTCCTCCGCGCTCGGGCGCGAGGTCGGCATAAACGGCAGCCTGAAATGGCGAATCCTGGCGCTCGAGCCGGGAATAGAAATCGAAAAGATAACCGTCGCAAACACCCCATGGGGCGAACGCAAGAACTTCCTTACCTCCGACAACGTGGTAGCGCAGCTTTCGCTGGAGCACCTGCTGTCCAAGAAACTGACCGTGGACACCATAGTCATACGGAAGCCCTCGCTGTACCTGGAGATATCGCCGGAAGGAGAAAAGAACTGGAAGTTCGGCATCCACAAAAAACGCGGCGGGGCGGCGGAGAAAAAGCATGCGCCGGATGCCGGGAAAAACTTCGCAATCGACATAAAGAACCTTAAAATCGAAAACGCCCGGCTGTCATACTCCAACCGCAAAACCGGCAAAAGCGAGGAGCTGGAGCTGAGGTCGTTCCGGCTGTCGTCCCCGCCGGAGCAGCCGATATTCGTGGATGCGGACGTCAGGTACAAGGGCGGACGGTACACCGCGCACCTGCGCAACGTCCTGACCCGCGACGAAGACGGCGCGACCAGCCTGGCCAGCGCAGGAAAGCTGGACCTGAACGGCGCGACCGTGGCCTTCAACGGAAAGGCCGGCAACTTTCCCGAATTTTCCACAGCCGAGGCGACGGTGCTTATCGACGCTGAAGACATGAACTCCGCGTTCGGAAACATCGCGGAGCTGCCGGAGATGAAAAGGCTGGTCGGCGAAATCGAGCTGGCCGCGACAAAGGGCTTCGTATCGCTCAAGAAAATAAACCTGCTTTACGACACGCTGAACCTTACCGGGTCGGCCGAAATCGCGATGGGGCGAAAGCCAAACATAAAGGCCGAACTCCACATACCCTTCCTGGACATACCGAACCTGTTCTATCCCGAGTGGGAGCCGGCATACCTGGAGCGCGTACGGACGGGGGCCGAGCTGGAGGACGAAACGGAATGGACGCAGCTGCCCGACCCGAAGGCCTTCCGCGGCGTAAAGATGCCGGTCGAGGAGCTCTCCCTTGCCAACGCGAACATCTCGCTTACGATCGGCGAGATAAAGGCAATGCCGGAAATGCCGGTCGCGAACTTCAAGATGAAGGCTGCCCTGGCGGAGGGACGCGCGGCGGTGTCGCCCGTGACGTTCGACTATATGGGCGGAAAGGTCAGGCTGGACGCGATCGCCAGCAACCACGACGACACCTTCAACGGCGACCTCACCATACGCGCGGACGGAGTCAACCTCGGCGAAATAGTCGATTCCACGGGATACAAGGGCGTGTTCAGGGGCGGAAACACCAACGCCGAAATCGCCCTCAAAGGCTCGGGCGGCGATCTTTCGCAATTCATGGCATCCCTTTCCGGATACATCAAGGCATACACCACCTCGAAGACCGAAGGATACAGCGTCGAGAGCATCCTTATGGCGAACGACATCGTGTCCTCCGCATTCAAATTCCTGCTCGTCGACGTGCTGAACACCGTCACGCGGCAGAAAAGCGAGACCTCGCAAAGCAGCATACACTGCGCCGTCGTGAACCTGAACATAGCGAACGGAGTGGCCACCAGCAACCGCGGAATCGCCATGCAGACCGACAGCGCGAACATAATCGTCGACGGACGGGTCGACCTGGGCACCGAAAGCATGGACATATCGATGATAACCGTCCCGACCGAGGGCGTGCGCGTGTCGACCAACCTGGCCGAGATGATAAAAATCGAGGGCAGCATGGCGCGGCCGAAAATCATCATCAACCGCGACGGGGTCATAAACAACGTGCTGAAAACCGGATTCACCACCGCGTTTGCCGCCGCATTCACGGGCGGGGTTACCCTGGTGGCCGCCGGAATAGGCATTTTGACGCGCTCGTGGCTGGCCAACATACAGGAGGACAGCAACCCCTGCCTTACCGCGTTCGAGGGCAAGGGACTGCGCCGGCCGGACGAGGACGATGTCGAGCAGGTGCTGATCCGGGAGGAGATGTCCGACAAAATCGAGGAGGAAAAAGACCGCCTGGACGGCACGACCACCCGCCGCATCGACAGGATAAAGACGCGGACGGCGAAAGACGCAGCCCAAAAACGATGATGCAATCCAAAACCGCCGGCTTGCTTCCAGATGTTTACAATGCGATAAAAACGATATATAATCAATCCGACGACGGATTCCCGCCTTCGCGGGAATGACAACACAAGTCCAACAAGGAGAAAAACATGGATGCAAAGATGGATCTGGTGCCGATGGTGGTCGAGCAGACCGGAAAGGGCGAGCGCGCATACGACATATTCTCGCGCATGCTGAAGGAACGCATAATATTCCTTAACGGCGAGGTCAACGACACCACGGCGAGCCTTATCGTGGCAGAGCTGGTATTCCTCGAATCCGAAAACCCGGACAAGGACATATACCTGTACATCAACTCGCCGGGCGGCATGGTGACCTCTGGCCTGGCCATCTACGACACCATGCAGTACATAAAGCCGGACGTAGCTACGCTGTGCATCGGGCAGGCGTGCTCCATGGGTTCGTTCCTGCTTTCCGGAGGGGCGAAGGGAAAGCGCTACAGCCTGC
>JAISNH010000056.1 GCA_031276335.1 Rickettsiales bacterium | reverse complement strand
GGTTCTTCATCGGCGGCCAGTTTCATCCGGAGTTCAAGTCGCGCCCGTTCAAGCCCGCGCCGCTGTTCGACGCGCTCGTGAAGGCGGCGTTGAAGAAATAGCCCGGAAGGCGGAACCGGCTTTATCGGGATTTTAGGCTGAACCGCCTGTCGAACGCGTACAGGTATATTATGCTAGCCGCCGATATGTAGAACAGGGTTTCGAACCTCATGGCCAGCTCGCCGTCGCCGAACAGAAGCGATTCCATAATCCACATAAACAGGCTGACATAGGCGACCGCGATGTCCCACGCCGGGAACATTCCCATGTACAGGTAGCGTTTTTCCCGGCTCCACAGGTCGTTTTTGTAATAGTAGTACCCCGCGTATATGACTAGCAGGACGAATGATATTTCCGCGCCGTATTCATATCCTCCGATTTTTCCCCACGACCCGAACAGCCGCTTCCCCTCCGCTATGGTAAGCAGCTCCATGCCGTAGGTCAGCTTGACGAAGGCTATTATCGCGATCGCCATTGCCGTGAACGCGAACAGCTTCCGCTCCGTCTGCGACTTCAGGCTCGTTATGAACGCCAGCGCAAGCGCAGCGAACTGTACGCCCCTTATCGTCGTGTCGCCCATGATGTCCGCGGGTACGTACGCTACGGCCGCCAACGCGTACAGCGCCGCGGCGATCGTGGCTGCGGTCGTCGGAAAAATCTTCCACGTGAATCGCTGCATTATGTTGTCCATGTTCCCCCCTTTTGTTGCGGATGCGATTGTATTGCGATTCGCCGCGGCTTTCAAGGCGATGATTTTCCTAAAGAATTAAATCGTTGTTTAATAATTTTTTTCTGCTACAATCTGATTGTATGATTTGTTATGGCTCATCCGGGAAGTATTTCGATATGGGAGGAAGGAAATGATTTTTAAGAATGTGAATGCGAACGCGATTGTGGCGTCCGCCGTCGTCTTGCTGTCGGTGCTGGTGCTGAAGTACGGCCGCGCGCCTGACGGTCCGGGGCAGATAAACGTCAGCGGCGAATGCCTGCGCCGCGTGGAGAAGGACCGCTCCTCGATAGTGCTCGAGGTCAGGAACCTGGAGCCGGACGCCTCGACCTCGCTCAAGAAGTCCATGGCGACCTATGCGAAGATATCCGATTACGTTTCCGCGGTTGCCGGCCGCAGCAAGGGCACGGAGCTTGAAACCACCGCCTTTGAATCCGAGGAGAAGAAGGAGTGGAACAAGAAGCTTGGCAAGTATGTGACGCTCGGCATAGAATCGAAAATCGGGCTTGAAATCACGACTCCCGACCCGACGCTCGTTGGCGGCATCCTGGCCGAGGTTTCGAAGTACCGTGACGTGTACGCGGACGGCTTCGGCACGTTCGCCTCGCGCGAGCTCATGAAGCGCGAGCATGAAGCCTGCATCGCCGAGGCGACGAAGAACGCTCGCGACAAGGCTTCGGCCATGGCCGCGGCGGCCGGAGGCAGGGTGGGAAAAATGCTGAGCGCGAATTTTTACCAATCCCCCGCACCCGGCGGCGGCAGGAGGATGTACAAGGCCGCAAGGTCTATGAATATGGAGTTCGACGCGGACGGGGCGGCCGATTCGGCGCCCGCGATTTTCTCGAAGCCGAGCGATATTTCGGTAACTGTCAACGCTTCGTTCGAAATAAGGTAGGAGGATAAAATGTCGACGCAGAAAAAATCTTATTTGAATCTTTTCGTGGTGTTTTCGCTGGCGCTTGTCGGCGTGATAATCGTGCGGAAGCTGCTTTCCGCATCTCCGATGGAGCCCGCGCCGGCGCGCATGATCAGCGTCACCGGCCAGTGCGAGCGCGAGGTTAGGAACAACAAGACCGAGGTCAAGGTGCAGGTTGAAAACCTGGACGGCGTAGTGGACGGCGCGATAAAGACGGCGCAGAAATTCCTCGGCGGCCTTAGCCAGATGCTGGAGGAATCTCCGAAAAAGCAGGTGTCCTCGAACGTCGCCATAGCGTATAAGGCCGAGGATTCGAAGGGCGAAACCGAGGAGAAGAACATCGAGGTCCCGCTTTCCTTTGCCATGCCCGACTTCGATTCCCCGGATTTCGAGCCCGCGAAGTTTTTCGACGGCATAACGGACGACATGCCGGCCTATGACGACGTGGTCAAGACCGACGTGAAGTCCGCGAGCTCGAAGGAATATCTGGAGCGCGAATACAAGTCGTGTGCATCCGAGGCGTTCAAGGACGCTGCCGCGAAGGCGAAGAAGCTTGCCGAGGAGCAGGGGCTTACCCTGAAGGATGCGGTTTCGGTGACGCAGCTTCCGGAGGAATCCGAGCCGGCTGGCGAGGCCACGAAAATCAGGGTGCGGCTCGACGTGACGTTCAACGCTGTGTAGTTGCCGCCGCTTCCACCCGCCGGCGAACGCCGGTTTTTTCTTGCGAAGAAGCCGGATAAATGGTATAATATGGCGGTAAATACAAGGGAGAAATTGAAATCATAGACACTTTGTTCGTTTGCGGGATTTACAGCGGAGTCCTCTTCGCTTCATATAAAATTCTGAAATCGAAATACCTGCCGTAATATTTTTTTACTGTACCATCGCGTCGATTGCTGGCGCCGGCTGCTTCAGCAAATCCTCGAAGAAGTTTCCGGTTTCCAGCATCGGACGAAGCGGCGCGGCCAGCGCGATTTTCAAAACCTCGTCCGCGGTTTTGACGGGAATGATTTTTAGGCCGTCCTTCACTATTGCCGGAATTTCCTCCAAATCCTTTTTGTTTTCGAACGGGATAATCGCGGTTTTCACCCCGCCCCGGAGGGCAGCCAGCAGCTTTTCCTTCAATCCGCCGATTGGCAGGACGCGCCCGCGGAGCGTTATCTCGCCTGTCATCGCGACGTCCTTCTTTACCGGTATGTCGGTCAGCGTCGAAACGATGGAGGTCATCATCGCGATTCCCGCGGACGGCCCGTCCTTCGGCGTCGCGCCCTCCGGCACGTGGATGTGTATGTCGACCTTGTTCCAGATTTTCGGGTCTATTCCGAACGACTGCGAGCGGCTCCTGACGAACGATTTGGCCGTTTCGATTGATTCCTTCATCACGTCGCCCAGCTTTCCGGTGAACACGGCTAGCCCCTTTCCGGCCATTACCGCCGATTCGATGGTAAGTATCTCGCCGCCGACCTCGGTCCACGCGAGCCCGGTCACCATGCCGATTGCGTCGTGCTTTTCCGTGCGGCCATAGTCGAATTTCCTGATCCCCGCGAACTCGCCGAGGTTCTTCGGGGTTATCTTCATGATTTCGGCCGCCTCGTTCTCCGCCTTCAGCTGGAACAGGCCGTCGTCGCCCCTGTTCACGATTTTGCGGAGCGATTTCCGCATGACCTTGTCGATGTGCCGTTCGAGCGAGCGCACGCCCGATTCGCGCGTGTAGTACCGCACCAAGTCGCGTATCGCGGCCGGCTCGATTGCGAACTCCTCGCGCGACAGCCCGTTTTTCTTCAGCAGCTTCGGCACCAGGTGCCGTTTCGCGATTTCCAGCTTCTCCTCTTCGGTGTATCCCGACAGCTCGATTATCTCCATTCGGTCGAGGAGCGGGCGCGGAATGTTGTACGTGTTCGCCGTCGCGATGAACATCACGCTCGACAGGTCGTAGTCCAGGTCGAGGTAGTGGTCGGCGAAGGCGTGGTTCTGCTCGGGGTCCAGAACCTCCAGCATCGCGCTGGCCGGATCGCC
>JAISNH010000018.1 GCA_031276335.1 Rickettsiales bacterium | reverse complement strand
TCAGACGTGTGCTCTTCCGATCTCGGGGTGCTCGGCGCACCGGTGGACGAGCTTCTCGGGACGCCCGGGCTGGGAAGGACGTCCGTCGCGGCGATAAAGACAGTCGAAGCCTCGCAGGTGCTGGCCCTCGAAAGCAAGATTTCCGGCACATCCGTCATTGCGAACTGGCAGGATTTGATCGATTATTGCAAGCTCAACATAGGGGCGGGGCCGACCGAGGAATTCCACGTCCTGTACCTGAACGCCAAATGCCGGCTGATAGGGGACGAAACCCATTCGGTGGGCACGGTGAACGCCGCAAGCGTGTACCCGAGGGAGATTCTGAAGCGCGTCCTGGCGCTCGGCGCGACTTCGGTGATACTCGTCCACAACCACCCGACCGGGGACACGAACCCGTCGAAGGCGGACATAGCGATAACCGAAAAGATAAGGGACAGCCTGAAGACCATAGACGTGTCGCTGCACGACCACCTGATCGTGACCAAAGGAGGTTATGCCAGCCTGAAAATGCTGGGAATCATATAACGCTATACAAAAAACCAAATAAATGCTACAATTGCGACACTGGCATTATTATAACAAAAAGGAAAACTGAATATGTTTGATTTTATAAAGAAGAAACTGAAGAAAGAAACACCGGAGGAAAAGACCGGTACGGAAAAGAAGAAAGGCCGCCGCCGCGGCCGCCGGGGCGGGAAAAAGAACCCCTCCGCAGCAGCGCCGACGCGCAGGACAAGGCAAACGGAACGCAAGTCCGAACCGAGGAGGCGCCAAACCGTGAAGCCCACGCCGTTGAAGCAGAGCAGGAAGACCGTGAAGACCGCGATGAACCGCGACTCCTCCGATTCGCGCCTGTACTTCGGCTCGTTGGGCGGCATAGGCGAAATCGGCAACAACCTGTACCTGTACGGCACGCGCGGGCAGTGGATAATCGTCGATATGGGCAACAAGTTCCCCGACGACAAGATGGCTGGCGCGGAATACGTCATACCGGACGTAAGCTTCCTGAGGAGCATAAAGGACCGGATACTCGGCCTTCTGCTGACGCATGCGCACTATGACCACTTCGCGGCCATCCCGCACCATTGGGAGGAGATACGCTGCCCCGTCTACGGCACTCCGTTCTCCCTGAAGCTGCTTTCGAACGCGCTTGAGGAGTTCAACCTCAATGGCCGCGTCCCGCTGAAGGAGGTCTCGAAGAACGGCGCCAGGTTCAAGCTGGGCCCGTTCGACATAGAGTACATACACATCACCCATTCGATACCGCAGGCCAGCTCGATCGTGATTCGCACCGAGCAGGGAACCATATTCCACACCGGCGATTTCGACTTCGATCCGACGCCCATGCTCGACAAGCCGAACGACCTGAAGCGGCTGGCGGAAATCGGGCGCGAGGGCGTGCTGGCCGTCATGTGCGACTCTACGAACGCCCTGGTCGGCACCAAGGGGCGGAGCGAACATGACGCCTACGAGGAGCTCTCGCGCGTGATACCGGAGATAAGGCATGGGAAAACCGTGCTGACCTGCTTCTCCTCCAACGTCACCCGCGTGCAGACGATAGCCGACATCGCGAAAAAGATGCGCAGGAAGCTTGTCGTGCTCGGCCGTTCGATTGAAACGAACATAGGCATCGCGAAATCCGAGGAATACCTTAGGGATCTGGATTACCTGTCCGCCGACGAGGCGCAGTCCTACGACGACGACAAGGTGATATACCTCGTGACCGGGACGCAGGGCGAGCCGCGCTCCGTCCTGACGCGGATAGCCGAGGGCACCTACAACAGCCTCCGCCTGAAGAAGGGCGACAACGTGATATTCTCCTCGCTCATCATTCCGGGCAACGAAAAATCGATATTCGAGGTCCACAACAACCTGGCCAGGAAGGGCGTGAACGTCATTTCCGTTCTGGGAGATCCCCTGATCCACGCGAGCGGTCACGCGACGCGCGGCGAAATCGAGCAGCTCTACGGACTGATAAAGCCGAAGATGGTCGTGCCCGTGCACGGCGAGCCGCTGCACCTTATGGCCAACCGCGACATAGCCGAGGATATGGGCATAGGATGCGTGGCGATAGAGAACGGCGAATTCATCGCGTTCGAGGGCGAGGGGGAGCCGAAGGTGGTCGAGGTCGTGCCGACGGCCGAGATAATCATCGACGGGAACCGCCAGGTATCCGCCGCCAACGAAATATTCAAGTCGCGCCGAAAAATCAACTTCAACGGTGCCGTGTTCGTAAGCCTGGTAGTAAACAGGGGCGGATTAGCGGGCAAGCCGGAAATATCGTCGATAGGCGTGTTCGAAACCGACCAGACCGGACTCGTCAAGTCGTCCATCCTGAACGAGATAAAATCGGCCTTCAAGCCGCTCTCGAAAAGCGATTTTGCGAACGACGACAAGGTAAAGGAAGTCGCCTCGAACGCCGCCAAGAAGGTGATTCGCGAGCAGATGGACAAGAAGCCGCCGGTATCCGTGCATATAACAAGGGTATGAAATATACCCTTGCGAAGCCGGCATTCATTCATTATAATATCCAAATCTGAAAACGAACGAAAGGTAATAATCCTATGACCAAACTTATGTGCGACGGCAACGAAGCCGCATCCAGGATAGCCTACAAGCTGACCGACCTTGCCATAATCTACCCGATAACACCGTCCTCTCCGATGGCCGAGAACTACGAGACGTGGAGCGAGGCGAAGAAGCCGAACCTGTGGGGCGCGGTGCCCGAGGTCGCGGCCATGCAGTCGGAGGCCGGCGCGATAGGCGCGGTGCACGGAAGCCTGCAGGCGGGTGCGCTAGCCACGACCTTCACGGCCTCGCAGGGCCTGCTTCTGATGATACCGAACATGTACAAGATAGCGGGCGAGCTGCATCCGTTCGTAATGCACGTCAGCGCGCGCACGGTAGCGAAGCACGCGCTTTCGATTTTCGGGGATCATTCCGACGTCATGGCCTGCCGCCAGACCGGATTCGCGATGCTGGCCTCCGATTCGGTGCAGGCCGCGCACGACCTGGCGCTTGTCGCGCATGCGGCGGCGCTCGAAACCCGCGTCCCCATGCTGCACTTCTTCGACGGGTTCCGCACTTCGCACGAGGTGAACATGATGGAAACGATCGATGACGACGCGATTGCGAAGCTTATCGACAATGGCAAGGTCGACGAATTCCGTGCGCGCGCCCTTACTCCGGAAAGGCCGGCCATTCGCGGCACGGCGCAGAATCCGGACGTGTTTTTCCAGGCAAGCGAAGCCTCCAACCCGTTCTATGACGGCGTGGAGAAGGTCGTCGCGAAAAAGATGGCGGAGCTGGACAGGCTCGTCGGCCGCCGGTACGGAGTCGTCGATTACGCCGGCGCGAAGGACGCGGAACACGTGGTTGTCGCGATGGGCTCGGCGTGCGAAACGATCGAGGAAACGATAAAGGTTCTGAATGCCGGGGGTGCGAAGCTGGGGCTTGTGAAAATCCGCCTGTACCGCCCGTTCCCCGTCGAAACATTCGCCGCGGCATTGCCGGATTCGGTGAGGAAAATCTCGGTGCTCGACCGCACGAAGGAATCCGGCTCGATCGGCGAGCCGCTATACCTAGACGTCGTGGCCGCGCTGAAGGAAACCGGCCGCGAGGGAATATTCGTGAACGGCGGGCGCTATGGCATATCGTCGAAGGAATTCACTCCCAACATGGTCAAGGCGGTGTTCGAGGAGCTCGCGAAAGAATCGCCGAAGCGGGAGTTCACCGTCGGAATCAACGACGACGTGACGCGCCTGTCGCTCGGCTTTGACAACGGATTCCGGCTTGCCAACAAGGGCGTAAGCCAGGCCCTCTTCTACGGCCTCGGCTCGGACGGCACCGTCGGCGCGAACAAGAATTCGATCAAGATAATCACGGGCGAATCCGGCAAGTACGGCCAGGCATATTTCGAATACGACAGCAAGAAATCCGGCGGCACGACGATATCGCACCTGCGCTTCTCGGACGCCCCGATTCGCGCGCCTTACCTTATCGAGGCCGCGGACTTCCTGGCTGTCCACCATTTTCCGCTTTTTTATACGCTCGATCTGCTGAAGAATGCGAAGGATGGCGGCACGCTCCTCGTCAACTCGCCGTTTGCCAGGGACGCGCTGTGGGACAACATTCCGCTGGAGGCGCAGAAGCAGATTATTGAAAAGAAGCTGAAGATATACGCGATAAACGCGAGCTTGGTCGCGCGCGATTCCGGCATGGGGCGCCGCATAAACACGATAATGCAGACCGCCTTTTTCCACCTCGCCGGCGTGATTCCGGCGGACGCGGCGATTCGCGCGATTAAAAAGGCGATCGAGAAGACCTATTCGAAAAAGGGCCCGGAAATCGTCGAGATGAATTACAAGGCCGTCGATTCCGCCGTCGCTGGCATCTATAAGGTCGATGTGCCGGCAAAGCCGTCGGAAAACGCGCGCCCGCGCCCGAACGTAGTGTCCAGCGATGCGACCGAGGTGGTGAAGCGGCTGCAGGCGAGGATTATAGCGGGCGAGGGCAACGGCCTGCCCGTGTCGGCGTTCGACCCCGACGGCACGTTCGCGAGCAACACCTCGCGCTACGAGAAACGCTCCATCGCCGAAATGGTGCCGGTGTGGGACAGCGTAAAATGCATACAGTGCGGCAAGTGCGCCCTCTCCTGCCCCCATGCGGCGATTCGCACGAAGGCCGCGCTGGATGCCGGCCTGAAGGACGCGCCGAAGGGCTTCAAGTCCGCTAAATACAAGACGAAGGAGCTTGGCGACGGCCTGAATTACATTGTGCAGTGCTCGCCGGAGGATTGTACCGGCTGCACGCTCTGCGCGGGCGCGTGCCCAGTCGCGGCGATAACGATGACGCCATTCCTGGACGCGGCGAAAGTCGAATCCGAAAACTTCAAGTTCTTCGAAACCATTCCCTACATCGCGCGTGAAAAGCTGAATCCGGCACTGCCGAAGCACACGCAGCTGATGCAGCCGCTGTTCGAATATTCGGGCGCCTGCGCCGGCTGTGGCGAGGCGGGCTACATACGCCTTGTCACGCAGCTATTCGGGGACCGAATGATGATCGCGAACGCCACTGGATGCAGTTCGATTTACGGCGGCAACCTGCCGACCACGCCGTATGCGAAGAACGCGGACGGCTTCGGCCCGGCATGGTCCAACTCGCTGTTCGAGGACAACGCGGAATACGGCTACGGCCAGGCCGTCGCGGCAAGCAGGCTGAAGCAGGAAGCCCGCCGGCTCATCTCGGGTATGGGAGCCGCCCTCGGCGACGGCTTCGTTTCCGGAATTCTCGAGGCGAAGCAGGCGGACGACAGGGAAATCGGCGAGCAGCGCGCCCGCATTGCCGAGCTGAAAAGGAAGCTGGCGGACAAAACGGACGCCGGCGCCCGGCGCCTCCTGTCGCTTGCCGACTACCTAGTCAGGAAATCGATATGGATATTCGGCGGCGACGGCTGGGCGTACGACATCGGCTACGGCGGCCTCGACCACGTGCTGAACATGAACGAGGACGTGAACGTGCTCGTCTTGGACACCGAGGTCTATTCCAACACCGGCGGCCAGCAGAGCAAGTCGACTCCGAAGGGAGCGGGCGCAAAGTTCGCCACCGGCGGCCGCGCGCTGGCCAAAAAGGATCTGGGGCTTATCGCCATGGCGAACTCGAACGCTTACGTCGCAAAAATCGCCATGGGCGCGAACGAGGCGCACGCGATAAGGGCGATACGCGAGGCGGAAAGCTTCCGCGGCCCGTCGCTCGTCATCGCGTACTCTCCGTGCATCGCGCACGGCTTCGACCTTTCGACCGGCCCAAGGCAGGCCAAAGCCGCCGTCGAAAGCGGCCATTGGGAGCTGTACCGGTTCGACCCGCGCCTGATAGCGGAGGGAAAAGCGCCGCTGCAGCTGGACAGCGCGCCGGCCTCCATCGACATCCGCGACTACCTGCTGAAGGAAACGCGGTACAAGGCGATAAAAGCCGCGAACCCGGAGCGTTTCGAGGCGATAATCAAGGAGCGCGAGTTCGAAAACAAGTACAAGCGCAAATTATTCGAGTACATGTGCAAATTCAAGCCGGAGGACTAAATTCTTGACCTGGCGTCCGCAACGGTGTAACATGGAACATATAGTAAGCATGAAAGGCGAAAACATGAAGCAAGCAATTATAACTCTGGTACTGATCGCCGGGCTATCCGCGGCGGCGGCGGCCGAAGACGCGCCGAAGGAGGCCCCGATCGTATCCGAACCGGTGGCGGTTTCGGCCGAAACGCCGATTCCGAACGGCATAATCGAGGCTTCGAGCGAGGGCAAGGCCGGAATCGCGAAGGGCATAGAGGTCAAGCGCAGCTCCTCCTCGTGGGAGGGCGCGCAGATAGGCGCTGGCGCGGGACTTTTAAACGGGCTGTCCATCGACCTCGGCTACCGCATACCGTATTCTCCGTCAAACTTCTGGAAAAACCGGTTGGGCTTCCGCGTAGAATACAGCACGATGAGCCCGATTGCAAAATCGGTTGAAAAAATGATAGACGACGCGGTCGAGGTCGACGACAACGAAATCAAATCCTCGGTCAGCGGCTCGCAGTT
>JAISNH010000014.1 GCA_031276335.1 Rickettsiales bacterium | reverse complement strand
GCATACTCGTTTCGATGGGCGCGCCGGACGCCATGGACTTCCTGCTCGAAAAAATCAAGCACACGAAGACCAACAAGGAGTTCTTCGAGATGATGAACAACTAAAAGTAGTCGAAAAATTACAAGACCGGCTATGCCGAATTTTTTCGACTGGGGAATACGAGTAAAAAACCGCCGTACCCGTCGCCGATTTTTTACGAGTTAAATATACGAGGCTCATTCTATGATTGACTTGCTAGGCTTCCTAAAGGGGAAAAACTCCGCTTCGTTTTCCAAGCTGGGGCTTTCCAAAGACATACTGTCGCGCGTGAAGGGCATGGGATTCAAGCACCCGACCCCGGTGCAGGAGCAGGCGATACCCCTGATCCTCCAGGGGCGGGACGTGCTGGCCTCCGCCCAGACCGGATCGGGCAAGACCGCGGCATTCGCCATTCCAATCGTCGAGGACCTGCTCGCCAACAAGAACCGCTACGCGCTAGTCATCGCGCCGACGCGCGAGCTGTCCGAGCAGACCAACGAGGTGTTCAAGGAGCTCCTGAAGGGCGCGGGCGAGGAAACCGCCCTCCTTATCGGCGGGGTCGAAATCGCCCCCCAGATCGAAACCCTGAACCTGGGGCCGCGCTTCATAATCGGAACCCCGGGGCGGATCAACGACCATCTGGACCGCAAGACCCTGAAGCTGTACAAGACCAAGTACGTCGTGCTGGACGAGACCGACAAGATGCTAGACATGGGTTTCGACGAGCAGATACGCGAGATATTCAAATACACCAACCGCCGCTTCAGGCAGGTGCTGATGTTCTCGGCAACCTTCCCGCGGCAGATAATGGCTCTTGCCAAGCGGTACCTCAGGGACCCGATACGCGTCAACATCGGAAAATCGAACCAGGCCGCCGAGGAAATCGAGCAGGAAATCATAAAAATCTACAAGGAAAACAAGTTCAAGCTGACCAAGAAGATACTGAAGCAGCGCAGCGGAACCTTCATCATATTCGTACGGACGCAGAAGGCGGCGGAAATCATGGAAACCCGCCTTGGCGAGGCCGCATTCAAGGTCGTGTCCATACACGGCGGCTACACGCAGCAGAAGCGCTCGGCCGCGCTTGCCAAATTCAAGGAAGGAAAGGTCAAGGCATTGATCGCAACCGACGTCGCCGCGCGAGGCCTGGACATATCGCACGTGGATACGGTGCTCAACTACGACCTGCCGGAGGTGCCTGAAAACTACATCCACCGGATCGGACGAACGGGGCGCGCCGGAAAGCGGGGGTACGCGATCTCGTTCGTAACCACCGAAACCATCGACCTGTGGGAGGACATAACGAAGTTCCTGGCCGGCAAAAAAGTCAAGTCCCGCCGCGTGCAGATGATGAAGCAGATGCAGGAGAAGGGGAAAAACCAGAACCGCAAGCGCTGGGATTTCAACGGCGCCGACCATTCCAGGCGCGGATTTCCGCCCGCAAGGCAGATGCCGAACCCCTTCGCCACCCTTACCAACCCGAACTACGCCGACCCGACGGCAGAGGCCGCCCCGCGCGAGGACGACGAGTGGCGCGGCAACCGAATCGAGGCGGAGCTGGACGACATACCGGAAAACATCGGAAACCAGATAGCCGACGAGGCCGAGGTGGACGAGAACATCGGAAACCGAATCGACGCCGCCGCGGGATAGCCCCGCCCCGACTTTCATTATCGCTCGTATTTTTTCCCGAACATGTAATATGCTGACTTCCGTAGCGGATGAAAAGCCCCGCTATGGAGTTTCGAACCTCTGAAATAAAGACCTCCCGCCGCATAGGCTGGAGGGTTGCGGAATAACCAATACGCAGCACTATATATTTCATAGTTCGAACCTCCCGCCATTCAAAAGCTGAATGGTTTTGTCGTAACTAAAAAAGGAACAAAAAAGGTGTCGGGTACCTCAACCTATGTCATAGCGGCACTTGATGCCGCTATCCAGGAGTGAAGGATTCTTTGTGTGACCTGGATTCCGGCTTTCGCCGGAATGACGAAGGGGTGCGCTGGAATAACGGAGAGGGGCGCGGGTATGACGAGCTTCATGGATGCCGGTTTTCGTGGAATGACGAGGAGTGCATCGGAATGCCGGGACTGTGCCGGTATGACGACTAAGAGCGCGTATCGAACCGGAACAGCAGGTAAAAAAAAGAGTGCAGATGGTCACACTCTTCGTCTTTTGTTTTTGTTATTATTTTATCCTCGTTAAAGGATGACTCAATTATACAACAGCATTCGACAACTTGCAACTGATTTTATGCAGCTTAAAACCGGAGGCGCGGCGGCACTACCTGCCCGAGCCGGCATTCGGCTTGGCAAGTTCCATATGGCTAACGATCCTTTCGGCGATTCCAATGTCCAGATTGGCCAGCTTCCAGTCGATTATGCCTTCCACCATACGCTTCCACACGAACGCGTCGCGGTGAAGCGGAAGCATGCTCTCGCCGGCGGATGCCCGCATCGCGTTTATCAGCTTCGAGGCGTCGAACGAGTATAAGTCGCGCTGGAAATCCGGCCTGGAAATCCTAATCAAAAACTTGCGGAGCAAAAACGCGCTCCTGACATCGTCGGTCTTCAGGCGCGATAATTCTTCCCTGAACATGAACGCGACTTCTTCAATCACCCCCTCGTATTCGGAAAAAGGCGGCTCCAGGTATTTGTCGATACCCTCCAAGACGTCCTCCCTAATCGGCTTTGCGAACAGCCCGGCTAGCGCGGACTTTATCCTGCGGCCTATCGAGGCATGCGCCCGCCCGATAGGGTCGAACTGCGTGAAATGACTGTATCCCGTTCCGTTAATTTTCATTCCGCCGCCCTTTGTTTTCCATTGGCCTTTTATCTATATTATACAATAAATAAATTTGGTCAAGCAAAAATAAAAAGCAAAAGGAGGCACGCGGCGCGGCCGGACGATGGCGGACGCCCCGTCTGAATCCGTCCTGCAAAGCGGCTATGCCCTCGCCCTTTGCCTGGAGTTTCCCGCAACCGCCTCCCGCATGCCGCACGCGTTGTCCGCGGCCATCTGCTGCACCCGGACGGCGGTGACGGAGAGGGCGTCGGGATTGTGGTTCACGTACATCAAAAGGACGCGGCCGACCTCCTGCTTCAATAGCCTGTGCTCTCCGTAATCCCTTATCATGGTCAGCAGGAAGTAGTTGAAGCTGCCGATCTCGCTTTCCCTTACGCCCGTGCCGGATACAAGCTCGGCGAAGGCCTTTATGTTTTCGCTTACCGATCCGTCTTTCACCGCCTTGATCTCGACTATGTCCCTCAGCTCGGCCATCATCGCCCTGGCGCCCTCGGCGTACATGTGACCGCGGAGCCTTTCCTTGTGCTTCTCCTCCATCTTGTGGATGATAAGCGTGGTCGCGTACAGCCACCGCATGAAACGCTCGCACGAGCTGGCGTCGCCAAGGTCGAAGTTGCCCTTTATCAAATCGTCGATGTTCATTTCTTTTTCCGGTTCGGCCGGCTTTGACTCCTTCCTGGCCAAAGACCTTTCCGCGAAAGCAAGGAAGCCCCTCGGTCTGAAGCCTCCCGTTTCATTTATCTTCTTCATAACAACCCCTCAATTCCCCAAATCGAATCCGGAGGGCTTTCATCCCCGCTTCGATCTATTATTATCGTGCCGGAAAACCGGGCAAAGCCCGCGTTCCCGACAGGTTATATTCCGCCGCAGCCCGTCCCCAACGGCGCAGCGGGGACATGCCGCGATTACCAGCAATAGAAGGCAATGGGCAACCGCCGGAGCCGGAAGGCTCAGCCGTTGCCTGATTTAATGGCGCAATCGATATCGCTTCCGCCGCCCGTCTCGCGACAGCCGGCCTCTTTCCATTTCGCGCAAGCCTCTTTCCGATTATAATGGCAACAATACATGCGCTCCAGATTGCACTGGCGGACGAAGATTTCGTCCTTTATCTCCTCGATTTCCCTGTCTATCTTCAAGCGCTCCTCCGCCAGCTTGCGCCTTTCCGACATCCTCCGCACCATGGTGGATGCGAAGTACGCGGCGAACAATACCAGCAGGATTATTACGATTTTTACGAAAAGGCTGTCCAATCCGAAGATGGAAAGCAATGGTGATGATTTCTTCTTGGCCGCCATGCCGCCTCCTAATGCTACGGATCGATGATAATACCGAGGGAAACGGAAATCAAGCGGAAAATGGGGGAACGGCACGGAACGGCGCCGTCCGGCGAGGTGATTATCGTCCGGCGGCGCGGCGCGGAAATATATTTGTTGATTTTTGGCAACCGCTAAATTATCCTAGGCTTCACGCGGAGCGTTGCCAGAGCGGTAATGGAGCGGATTGCTAATCCGTCACGGCAGCAATGTCGTGCAGAGGTTCGAATCCTCTACGCTCCGCCAATAAATTTAAAAAATACTTCGTCTTTGCCGGTTGGAATATGGAGTAAAAAATCCGTACTTCGTCATTTCCCGTCCTTGAACTGCATGCCGTAGAGCCGGGCGTAGGCGCCGCCCTTTTCAAGGAGCTCGGCGTGGGTGCCGGATTCGACCACGCGGCCGGCCTCCATAACGCATATCATGTCCGCGCCCACTATGGTGGAAAGCCGGTGCGCGATGACCACCGTGGTCCGGTCCTTCATCAGGTTGTCCAAGGCCTTCTGCACCTCGTGCTCCGATTCGGCGTCAAGGGCCGAGGTCGCCTCGTCGAGGAGCAGTATGGGAGCGTCCTTTATAATCGCGCGCGCAATCGATATCCTCTGCTTCTGCCCGCCGGAAAGGTTCACGCCGCGCTCGCCCACGCGGGTTTCGTACCCGTCCTTCAGCCCCATGATGAACTTGTCCGCGTTCGCGGATTTCGCCGCGGCGACTATGTCCTCCATATCGACCCGGCGCCCCTCCGCGAAGCCCCTGCCGTAGGCGATGTTGTTCCTTACCGTGTCGTCGAACAGCATGACGTCCTGCGTCACCAGCGATATGTTCTCGCGGAGCGATTTCTGCGTCACCGTCCTGATGTCGCGCCCGTCCACCAGAACCGCCCCCCCGTCCGGGTCGAAGAAGCGCGGGATGAGGTTGACGACGGTCGTCTTTCCGGCGCCGCTGGCCCCCACGAGCGCAACAGTGGCGCCGCGCGGAATCCTGATGCTGAGGTTCGAGAGCACCGGACGCCCGGGGTCGTATCCGAAGCTCACGTTCCTGAACTCTATCTCGCCCGCGGCCCTGCCCAGCGCGACGGCGCCGGCTGCATCCGCGATCGCCGGCTTCGTGTCGATTATCTCGTACACGCGCTCGGCCGAAACCATGGCCTGCTGCAGATGCACGCGGAAATTGATAAGCGACTTCAGCGGCTTGTAGACCGAAACCCACGCGCCCAAGAACGTCACGAACCCGCCGGTCGTAAGCGTGCCCTCGGACACCTGCCACCCGCCGAATACCACTATGCCCGCCATTATCAGCCCGGACATGCTTTCGATCACCGGGGCGACGGAGGCGGAGTTCCGGACGCCCGACATGCCGATCTTGAACATGTCGTCCAGTATGCCTCCGATATAGCCGCTTTCGTATCTTTCCATGCCGTAGGACTTTATCACCTTTATATTGGCGAAGCTTTCGCCTATCTTGCCGACGAAGTCGGACACGCGCTGCTGGGCGTCCTTCTGTATGGCCTTGGCGCGACGGCCGATATTGCGGACGC
>JAISNH010000010.1 GCA_031276335.1 Rickettsiales bacterium | reverse complement strand
CTGTCGAGCGAGCTCGAGCAGTTGTAGCGTATCCCCTGCTCGTTGACGCAGGTGTCGTCCATGCACATGTTGAAGCGTTCCTGGCAGTCGAGCTTCCACGGCTTGCCCTCAGGCGGAGCCGGGGTTGCGCCGGAATCCTTCGCCGCAGGCGCGGTTTTCGCAGCGGCCGGCGCATTTTCCGCGGATGCGCGGGGGGCCGGCGGGACGGCCGCCCTCGGAGCCGGGAAAGAACCAGGCGCATTTTCCGCGGATGCGCGGGGGGCCGGGGCTTCTTTTGGCAAGCCTCTGGCGGAGGACCTTTTCGAACCGCCGGCGCGCGCAGAAACCTTCTTTTGCGCAAAGGCATCGAACCCCGCGGCGGATGCCGCCGCGAACGCCAGCACGAACAATATTGAAACAAACTTTTTCATCCCTGCTTTTCCCCACCGGGATTATAGCATAAACCGGCGGAAGTGTAAATCCATTTATCATCCGGCAGGCAGGATTTAAGATTAGGGATGCCATAGGGGAACTCGACGGTAAATACGGGGTGGAGAACCTCCGCGCCACAACGGCGCGCCAACCTTGTCATTGTCGCCTCAAGGCAGGGGAATGACGGAGAGGATTGTCATTCCCGCACCCTTGGTCGTCATACCGGCACGCCCCGTCATTCCCGCGACTTTTGAGGCGAATGTTTCGCCGAGAAAGGGTGAGCTCCGCTATGCGGAGGGAACGAAACGCTGGGAATCTATGAAGCCCGTCATAGCGGCACCTGATGCCGCTATCCAGGTGGTGAAGGATTCTTTGTATGGCTTGGATTGTCGGGTCAAGCCCGACAATGACGAGGAGCGTTAGGATGACAAGAGCACAAAATGTTCCATTTTCGTTCTAATCAAGGTATTGAATTTACAGCGGAATAAGCCAAATTGTTTCACGTGAAACATTTTGGCGTATTTATCCGTAAAATCAAAGAGTTAACTTTTTGGTCTATTTTCACCCCAGTAAAATCAATGAGTTAGATTTTTTTGTCCAATGTTGATTTTTGTGGTGTGGATTCCCAGGTTTGGCTGCTGCGCGCCGCCCTACGGGTCGTTCGCTACGCTCACCCTTTCTCGGCGAAACATTCGCCTAGAAAGTCACGGGAATGACGAAGAGGGGGAGCCTTCGCCGGTATGACGATTGAAAGTGCGGGAATGACGGATTGAAGGCGTCCGAGAATGACGGAAAGGCATGAGCGGGTTCCGGAGCAAGCCGCCGTCATGACAGGCTTTGCAGGGATGACGGACGCCCCGCCCTACTCCTCCGGCCTCCGCGCGCCTTCCTTTATCCGGCATTCCGCGAACTTCAGCACGCGGCGCATTTCGGCGGACAGCTCCCTGAACGACACGCCCTTTATGTCGGAGCGCGCGGTGAACACGAAGTCGTGCCCCGCGATCCGGAAATCGCGCATGTTTTCGTTGGCCGCGGCGCGGAGCAGGCGCTTCACGTAATTCCGCTCGGTCGCCTTTTTCGAAATCGCCTTTATCGTCACGGTGAAGCCGACGTGCAGCGCGCCGTCGTCAAAGCGAGTCTTCGCCCAATGCGTGATGAAGCTGCGCGAGATGAAATGGTTCGGATTGTCCGGCGGCGCCTCCGCCCCCTTGCCGACCAAGCCCTTCCGCGCAAGCCGCCTTACCCCCATCTTGACTATCGCCCGCGGATTTATGCGGAAGAAGTCGAACTTCCGGCTCTTCAGCGTCTTCAGGAAAACGGGGCTCTTCTTGTATCGTATCAGGCTTACCATGCAGGTAGTATATAGAAGCGGGCGGGAAAGTAAATCGAAAAGTTGTGGAAAAAACGGGCGAGGCCCGTCTTTCGAACCCGATGCCCCAACCGGAAAATCCAGGCAGGACCGGGTTTGCGATTTTTCGATCGTCCGGCTAGAACCGCACCTGCACGCAAAGCTGCTTCCGCCCCTTCGCGCGGCGCGCGGCCAGCACCTTCCGGCCGCCTGCGGTGGCCATGCGCGCGCGGAACCCGTGGCGGCGCGAACGGACGATTTTCGACGGCTGGAATGTTCTTTTCATTTTTCAAAACCCCTGTGCGTTCAAAATATCGCCCTAGGATAAATGGATTTTTCCAAAAAGTCAACTGCTTTCGCAGGCAGGACGCCGCCCAGCTGCCGGCCGCGCGGGGTTCATCAGGACGATTGGCGGATGGGGAGGGATTCGAACCCCCGATAGAGTTGCCCCTATAACGGTTTTCAAGACCGCCGCATTCGACCGCTCTGCCACCCATCCGGCAGCACGAGGATACCCCCGCCGCCCTTGAAGCGCAAGCAGAAAATCGTATTGCAATCATCCCCGAAGCGTTATATAAGGAATAGGAAGATAAGGAAGCCGCGCCATGTTTGAAGAATTGGAAAGCGTAAGGATTCGTTGCGAAGGGTGCGCGAAATGCCCCCTGCACCTGACCAAGACGCATACCGTATTTTCCGACGGCGCGCCGCAGCGCAGGCTGATGCTGATAGGGGAGGCCCCGGGATATTACGAAGACCTGGAGGGCAAGCCATTCGTGGGAAAATCCGGGCGGCTGCTGGACAGGATATTCGCCTCGGTCGGCCTTTCGCGCCGCGAGCACGTGTACATCTGCAACACCGTGAAATGCCGCCCGCCGGACAACCGCAACCCGGAGCCGGAGGAAAAGGCCGCGTGCCGGGAATACCTGGACGCGCAGCTGGACATCCTAAGGCCGCGCATAATACTCCTGTGCGGCGCGGTAGCTCTCGCCTCGATGATGGACAATCCATTGGGCATCACGAAGGTGCGCGGCCGGTGGTTCGACGGCCCGAACGGCGCGCGCATGATGCCCATATTCCACCCGGCCTATCTTTTGAGGAACGATTCAAAAGGACAGGGTTCCCCGAAATGGCTGATGTGGCAGGACATCCAGGAAGTCAAAAGGGAATATGACAAGCTGGATTAGGAGGATAACAGTGCCGGCCAAGGAAGTTCCCTCCGCTTCCGCATGCACCCTCGTCAGGACGGAGGCGCGGAATAAAATCCGGTATAGAATGCGAATTTCTTCTCCTTGCCCGCCCTCTCCGCCTATGCTATCGTAAGGATGAAGGAGGAGGATTTCATGGACAACGATAAACCATATATAAAGGTAACAAAGGACGGCCCGTACCTGGCGTTCGGCATTTCCAAGGTAGTAGAAAAGATAATACTGGCCGACGGCGCGGGCATTTCGGTAAAATACGGCGACGGTAAAACCTTCGAGATAAAATCCGATCCGGCCGCGCTATGCCGCTGCGGCAAATCGGCAAGCGCGCCGTTCTGCGACGGATCGCACGAAACATCGGGATTCAGCGGAACGGAAACCGCCTCGTTCGACCCGATACTTGCGGGCGCGGAGGCAATAAAGGGACCGAACCTGACGCTTGCCGACAACCAGAATTACTGCGCCTTCGCCCGCTTCTGCGACGCGAAGGGACGAATATGGAACCTGGTGCAGGCCGGCACACCAGAGGCGGACAAGCAGGCTTTGAAAGAAGCGCGCCTGTGCCCCGCCGGCCGTCTTGTCATGCTGGACAGACAGGGCAAGGTAATCGAGGAGCGCTATCCGGAATCGATAGGCGTAATCGAGGACGAAGGGATGAAGATAAGCGGCCCGCTGTGGATACGGGGCGGAATCCGCGTCGAATCCGCCGACGGCAAAAGCTACGAGGTCAGGCCGAAGCAGACGCTGTGCCGCTGCGGATTTTCGGACAACAAGCCGTTCTGCAACGGCGCCCACGCCGCCGCCCGGTGGAAGGCGAAAACGGAAAAATAAACGCAGGGGCCTACCTCGAATTGCCCTGCAGAATCCGCCTCTGCTCGCACAGGTAGGAATCCAGCCTGGCGCGCAGCTCGTCGAGAGTCATCGTGGAAGCCGGATTGAAATCGCGGTCGCAGAAATTGTGCTTCACGCCCCTTGCGAAGTTCCGCTCGTAGAATATGCCGTAGATTTTTTCCGCAAAATCGGTCATTTCCTTCTTGATGCGGGCGACATGTCCGGCGGATGTATTCCGCGCGTCGGCAATCGAGATGTTTTTGTAGGAAACAAGATACTCCCTGTCCTCGTCGGATAGCTGGAAATGCCAGTTCTCGTCGTTGATGTGGCGCAGGTTGGCGACGCTCCGCGCCATTTCGGACATATAGCCGACGTTCTGCACCGCAAGCGCGAGCCCGGCCGGAACCGCGCCGTCCCTGAGCATGATGTGCGGCGTTTCCAAGGGATTGGCCACATTTTCGAAACCCTTGCCGAGCGGCGCGACGAAATCGAGGAGCGACGGGTCTTTCCGCGCGAGCCACTTCGGCTGCGGCAGCGGATTGCCCCACCCGTCGGCAATCAAGAGATCGACCGCCCCGCCGGCCACGTGCGGAAGCCCGACCCCGCCCTTCGGCGCAAGAAACTTCGTAGGGCTGCGTTCCAGTCCGAAACGCTTCAATCCGCTCCAGTTATCCGGGCTGTAGTTCCTTACCCACTCGTCGAAATCCAGATCCTTTATGACCTTGCCCAGCCATTCCTTATATGTCGCGTGAAGGTTGGCCTCGTATTTCGCCTGCTGCACCTCCGCCGGACGCCACGCTTCGCGCACCAGGAACTTCACCTGCCGCTCGCGCGCCAGCTTGTTCAGGATGTGCATGGCGGCGTACATGGTCGGATTTACCGAATACGTCATATCCAGGATGCCCATCGCGCGGTACTCTTCCCCGTACGCGGGCGCATACCTGAAATTTTCCAGCCCGGAAAGAGGGATCAGGATTTCGTATTCCGCCCCGGTGAACTTGCGGAACGGATCTATGCCCGCCTCGCGGTAATGATTGTATATGTCCAATGCTTTCTTCATATTAGACATAATATTCTATATGTCATTATAAGTCAAGGAAAAACGCGCCGGGCATTCCTTTCGAAATACGGCCGCGCGCAAATCCGAACTTTCCTATTGCAATTCCGCCGATTCCTGTTAAAATCCGGTTTTAACAAGCAGGAGGAGCGGAAGTGAAAATACTTGTTCTCAACGCTGGGAGTTCCAGCCTGAAATACCAAATTTTCGACATGCCGGAAGGCGAGGTGCTGACAAAGGGAATGGTCGAGCGCATAGGCGAGCCCGGCTCCGGGCTTTCGCAAAAGACGCCGGGCAAGAACGACATCGAGATCAAGCGGGACATCCCCGACCATGAAACCGCGATCGGGCTTGTCATCCGCGCGATTACCGACCCGAAGGACGGGATAATCAAATCGCTGTCCGAGGTGGAGGCGATCGGCCACCGCGTGCTGCACGGTGGCGAAAAATACGCGGACAGCCACCTGGTGACGGAGGATCTGAAGGCGGCGGTCGAGGCGTATTCCGACCTGGGTCCGCTGCACAACCCGGCCAACCTGATGGGCATAAGGGCGGCGGAGCATAATTTTCCGGGCATCCCGAACGTCGCCGTGTTCGACACCGCGTTCCACCAAAGCATGCCGAAGGAGGCCTTCCTTTACCCGATTCCGTACGCATATTACGAGGAATACGGAATACGCCGCTATGGATTCCACGGCACCTCGCACAAGTACGTAAGCGGCGAGGCCGCCCGCCTGCTGGGGCTAAGCCCAGGAGAGGCGAACCTCATCACCTGCCACTTGGGCAACGGATGCTCGATCGCGGCGATCAAGGGCGGGAAATGCGCCGACACCTCGATGGGAATGACGCCCCTGGAGGGGCTGATGATGGGCACGCGCTCCGGGGACATCGATCCGGCGATATTCGCCTATCTTTCGGCAAAGACGGGCAAAAGCGCAAAGGAAATCGAAACCGTGCTGAACAAGGAAAGCGGCCTGTTGGGCATATCGCGGATATCGAACGACATGCGCGCGCTGCACGGAAAATCACTGGAGGGCGACGAAGGCGCGATACTCGCGATCGCGATGTTCGCATACCGCGCCAGGAAATACGTCGGCGCGTACATGGCCGTTCTGGGGCGCGTCGATGCGATCGTGTTCACCGGCGGCATGGGCGAAAAGGCCGAATACGTGCGCGCGGCGATACTGGACGGCATGGAGAATTTCGGGGTGGAGATCGACCCCGCGAAGAACGTGGCGGAGCTAAAGGAAGCGGTAATCAGCAAGGATTCATCGAGAACAAAGGTCATGGTCGTGCCGACGAGGGAGGAGCTGGTAATCGCGCGTGACGCCTACGCGATCGTGTCGGAAAATAACGCTTGACTCTATACCCGATATAGGTATATAATGAGAATGCCTGCGCAGGGTATAATATAAACATAACAAAAGGAGCGACAAATGGCAAACTGTAAAAACCCGGAATGCACATGCGGGAACTGCACTTGCGGCGATAGCTGCGAATGCGGCGGAAAAAACTGCGGCTGCAAGAACTGCCGGGGGTAACCGGCGGCGCGGGGGCGGACATCCGTCCCCGTCCATAGGAGGGAAAATGAAAAGAAAACTTGAGGGCATGGTAAATCTCGGCGCGTTCGCAAGCGTGCTGTTCCACTTCGTAGTATGCGGCCTGCCGATGATATTCGTAATCCTGGGCGGCCTGGGCATCGCGCTCGAAAGCCCGCTTTACGGGTACTTCTCGCATAAAACGATGACGGCGGTCCTGGTAGTATCCGGCCTGCTGCTCGCAGCCTCGGCGTTCCTGCATGCGCGCAGGTGCCGGTGCGGGGCGGCAGCCGGGAAATACGCCGGAATCGGATTGGCCGCCGCGGGCGTATTGTACGCCATCGCGCTTGCCGGCCACTTCGCCATGCCTTTTATAGAAACGAATGCGGGCACCATGTGCCATTAGGAGAAGCCAGATGAAAGATATGAAAAACTGCGGCTGCGATGCGAAATATCCGAGCCATGAGAAGGAGCTGCCGCGCCTGAACCGCGCAATCGGCCAGATGGAGGGGATCAGGAGGATGATAGAGGCGCGCCGCTACTGCCCCGAGATACTGATACAGTTCCGCGCGGTAAAATCCGCGATACGCGCGATCGAGAACAACATACTGAAGACGCATCTGGAAAGC
>JAISNH010000092.1 GCA_031276335.1 Rickettsiales bacterium | reverse complement strand
CGGCCGGAGGGCGCATAGATCCGCGCGACCCGAAATGGCAGAACGCATATTCAGGCGCGCGCGCGGCCCCGCCTGCGTCAGCGCCGAATCCAACACCTCCGGCCGCGCCAACCTCTACTCCAAGCGCCGATGAAAAAGCTCCGGCCAAACCGACTCCCGCTCCGCAGCCGGTACCGGCATCGCCCGAGCAAAAATCATCAGAGGCGGATGTCCTGAACCTTGCCGAAGACACGATGAAGGACGTCTACAAGGCCAAAATCGGCGACCTACTTATCAACAAGGGATACGAAAACCTAGGCGAGGCCTCGATCGACGGCGTGGACGTCGACTTCGTCGGAATAGCGGACAGCGACACGCTAGTCCTCGGAATCCTGAACATGCGCTATGGCGACATAATCGCGAACGAAACTCCGACCAACCCGTCCGTTCCGCCGTCGTGGTTCACGAACGAAAAGAAGTACAACTCGCCGGTATGGGAGGCCAAAGCCGCAGTCGCCTCGGTTGAAAAAATGGTCGGAGAAGTATTGCCAGGGGACAGCGGCATCAGCGTAAAGGGCATAGTCGTAATCCCGAACGCATCGGTCGTCAACAAAATCGACATCGAGAAAAAATGGGAGGAGCAGGACATCGCGGTCACGAAGTTCCTCAACTACTCCGACCTACCGGAGCTCGATATGGCAATCCCGGACAAGACGGGCACGGAAGTGCTGCCCAGCTACCGGAAATTCGCGGAAACCCTGATGCGCTACTTCAACCAGAAAGCCAAGTCCAAACCAACGAGGAAGGCCGGATAATGCTCTACACCGAAGATTACTACCGCGATCTGATTGCCAAGCTGGGCCTGCCGGAAATGCCGATAGCCAAGGTTGCCTTCCGCGGCAAGTCGCGCGAGGCAGCGAAGAAATTCCGCGCCGGATTTGCCAACATTTCGAAAAAAATCCTGCAATTCGCATACTACAACAACATAAAGGATCTGGTCGATGCGGATTTCGACCGCGACGCCATCATGGGGCTTTCGCGCGGCGAGACGCCGGAAAACATCGACATATACCTGAAGGCGCCGGCCGAATACGGCGGATCGCTTGAATTCTCCAACATGTTCCTCATCAAGAAATATCCGTTCAAGGCGATACTCGACCGCTTCGTCGACGAGCAGGTCATGGCGTTTTCGCGCGAGCACGGAGGCAGTTCCCGCGATACCGGATTCGTCATGCCCTCCGAGCTGTTCGTCCCGAATCCGAAGGGAATAATATTCATACCCGCACTGAAGGGAATCACCGGCGCGGGCGGAAACTCGTCCACCGACCGCATGACGGAAATCGGCAGCACGCTGTTCCTGAAACAAGGGGACAGGCTATGAGCGGCATGCAGCCCATACTCCAGAAATTCAGGGAAAAATACGCGCGCGCGGCGTTCTTTCCCGGCGCGAAAATATCCGAAATCGACTTCATCAGCGCCATGTTGAAGAACGACGGGTTCGCTCCCCTGCCCTCCGGATACTCCGATTTCCTGCAGGCGACGAACGGCATGGCGGCAGGCGCGGCGGAACTGTACGGGACCGAAGTCCACGCCCGTCCGCAAAACTACAAATTCCCGAACCTGATAGAGGCGAACAAGCCATTTTCCGAGAACAAGAACCCGCTTATGCGCGGGCGCGTGCTGCTCGGCTCCGCAGGGCTCGACATAATCATCTTCGACGCCGAGGACGGCACATACAAAATCGCCAGCCGCCTTTCCTTCGACACGCTCGGATCGTTCGGGACGCTGGAGGCGCTCCTTACGCGCCTGCTCGAAACTTTATAGTTTATTTTTCGTTCCGAAAATGCTAGGAATATCCGTCGTACGGTAATTTTACGGAGAAGCCATGCTGGAAAGACATTCGGTAACCCTGACGGGGCACAAGACGAGCATCTCGATAGAGCCGGAGTTCTGGCAGGAAGTGAAGATGATAGCGCACGAAAAGGATATCTCGATAAACCAGCTGGTCGCGAGCATCGACAATGTGCGCGGCAAAAGCGGCAGCCAGCGCGAAAACCTGTCCAGCGAGATACGCCTGTTCGTGCTCCGCCATGTGAGGAAGTAGGGATAGAATTTCCCGATCGAATTCATTCAATCGTCAATCAAAAAGCGCGCCAACGAACAGGGTTACCCCGATAACGGTTATAGCCACAGAGGTGGAGGTTCTTAAAATAACCGGCAGATTCGAGGATTTCTTCGCGGAAGACACCAGCTTTTTATGGGCGAATATGCCAGCGACGCCCAACGCGCAGAGCGCAAGCGCTATGCCCAACGCCATAACCAGCGCAAGGACTATGCCGCTCCCAAGCATTCCGTTCGCCATAGCATAAAACAGGAATACCAATATTCCCGGACACGGAATTATGCCGACGCCTAGGGCGAGCAGCCATTGCATCCCGCCGCCGTCCGCCGCCTCATGCCTGCGGCTGCAAGAAGCGCAGGCGCAGCCTTTGGAATGGCGCGCCAGCATGAACAGCCCCAAAACGATTATGATGCCGTAGCTTGCCAGCTTCACCGCCCTTTCGCCTTCCCCGACGCTGAATGCGACTCCCGCAAATGTCCACGCAATCAGAACAATAGCGATGGAGGACAGC
>JAISNH010000017.1 GCA_031276335.1 Rickettsiales bacterium | reverse complement strand
CGATGTAAATGCCCAGCTTGCCGGAAAGCTGGTATCCGGCCAGCACCTCCTCGGGCTTGAACGGGTTGGTTCCCTCCTCCATTATGCCGTCGGCCAGGGGCCTTATCCGCTTCATGTCCGAAAACGTCATCGCGCGCAGCATCGCGCCCTGCGACGCGTTGTCGCCGGACACCATGACCTGCGCCTCTATCATCGGTATCGGCGGCATGGAAAGCTCGGGGGAAACGGCGCTGTCGGCCGCGATTTTTTTTGCGATCGCGCCATAGTCGGCGATATCGTCCCGCCCGTGCTTCGGCAGCACGGTTACATGCCCGTTCATCCCCAGTATTTTGGACAGCATTTCCTCCCTGAATCCGTTCATGACCGACATCACGATGATAAGCACCGCGACGCCCAGCATTATGCCGATTAGGGAAAGCCATGTTATTATCGAGATGAACCCGTCCTTGCGTTTGGATTTCAGGTACCGCCATGCGACGAGGAATTCGAAGTAGTGCACCGCCGCCCTCCTATTTCTTCAGCGGCTTGACGATTTTTATTATGCGCGGGCTGGCGAGCAGCACCAGCTCGGCGTTCGGCGGCACCGGCGTGCTCGTGCCCTCCGCGAAATACTGCGTCGGTATTCCGATGACGAGGAGGTTGTCGCCTAGCCGGTATGGAACCGTGTATTTCGCGATGTCGCCCGCCGTCGTCCGGAGCACCACCGTGGTGTCAAGCCGTCCCACGCGCTCCTTGTCCGGGGTGAATTTCGATTCGGTAAGGACGTTCAGGTCGGTTTCCAGGCGGGTTTCGCGGCTGCACCGTCCTATGTCGAAGCGCCCCTGCCACCGGTCGGGCGTGATGAAGGTTCCGCTCGACACCAGCACGGTGTTCGCCTGCGGATACAGGAATTCCTTTAGCGAGCCGCGGTTGAAGTTCGACGACACGACCAGCGTCCTGCCTATGATTCCCTTCTGCGACAGCTTTATGGAGCCGGGGTTGAACGCGTCGATTATGTTCATCCACGGGATCGCGCCGTCGGCCGCCTTCGGATACACGCGGTACACGTCGATGTCGAACGCGACCAGGTAGTTTTCGAGCGAGAATTTGTTGATGATCGCGCGGACCTTTTCCTCGGTCACCACGTCGCCCTGGAATATCAGCAGCCTGTCCTCCCAGTCGATTACGATGTCGTCGATGTCCGCGCCGCGAAGCGCGTCTTCGACCGCCAGTATCACCTCCTGGGACAGCGGCACGTGCAGGTTCCACTTCGCATACCGTCGGAGCGTCAGCCGCTTCGTCCGGTTGTCGTAGGAGTAATACACGCCGCCGATTGAGGTTATCAGGTCCATGACCTTGGTCAGATCCCCGTTGATTTCGTCCTGCGTCATCTTCTTGTAGAACATGTCGGTGGCATAGACCTGTATTCCGGTGTTTTTGAGCAGAGTGCGCACTATGTCGTCGACGGGACGGTTTTCGAACGACAGGTTTTCCACGTCCATGGCCGGCAGCTTGTCGCCCTTGTCCACCCGCTCCAGGAGAAAGTCGGAACGTTCGAACGGCTGCGCGGAAATCAGCGTCTGGCTGTCCCAGTCGACCGTGCAGCGTATCGGCGTCTCGAGGTTGAATTTTTCCACGTTTTCAATTGTCCGTGCCGGCTTCTTGTCGAATATGGGGACGGTGCCCGGCGCCCATCCGGAGTACGCCGCCCCGGCATCCGGCTGGTATATCTGGTACTGCGGGGCGTTCCCGTCCTGCCTGCAGGAAACGAAGGCTAGCGCAAGGCACAAGGCATGGAATTTGCGAAATTTCAATTTTTCTTCCTTTTGCCTTGTATTTTATACTTTGTTTTCGCCATAGTCAAACAGTTTAAGGGTTTATATGCCCGCCGTCGAAGATGTTTTTTGTTTAGGGCTCGGCCGCTTGATTCACTTTGGTATATTCGGGTTTTCCTTCCGATTCGTTCGGTTTTTTCTTGGCGGCCGCGGGCACGATTTCGTCGTCCTTCTGGCGCAGGTGGAAATCCACCATGTCCTTCAGCTCCGCCTTTCCGCCCTTTAGGTATTTCCGTATCGCCGCGTCGGATTTTTTCTCGAGTATCCGCCCGCCCTCGGCGACAAGATAGTCGATCGCGTCGAGTATGAATCCGTAATGCGCGTAGTTTTCAATCGCGGATGCGTTCTTCGAAAGTACGATTGCCGGCATCACCTCGCGCGCCGTGGACAGGAAATTGTGCATGCGGACGAAGTTTTGGATTTCCCAGTCGGAGCCGTCGGCCTGCGCGCCGATTTCTATATGCTCTTCGACCGGGCGCGGGGGCGCGGGGGCTTCGTCTTCGGCCTTTGGCGCCGGTTTTTCCTTCGGGGGCGCGGATTCCTCCTTTGCGGTCGGATGCGCGGCGCTTTTCCCGTCGTCCGCGGCTTCGGTCAGCTCCTCCTTGCTTACTTTGTGAAGCATCCTGTCGTTCTTTTTCGGCTTGCCGGATATGGAAAGCTTTTCCTTGAATTTTTCCAGAAGGCGCCGCCCCTCTATTCCGAACTTCGGCAGGTATTCCTCGAACGAAGGCAGATCTTTCAGCATGTCGCCGGAGAACGTGCGGGTGCCGCGTATTACCTGCTCCGCCGCGATCCAAAGCGCGAGCGCGCGGTCGAATGCGAAGGCGTTCTCCAGTATCTTCGAATACCTAGCCTTGTCCTCCGGGGGCAGGGCGTTGATGTACATTTCGAGGTTGAATTTCCAATTGTCGCCGAAATACGACGCGGCCTTCGAGCGCAGGGCCTCGAGCGATTTCTGGTCGTTCGAAAATGAATCCAGCGCTTTCAATACGTCGCCGGCGGTTGGTTTCTTCGTGAAAAGCCGCGTGAGAAAATCCATGTTCAGGTTCGGTTTCATCATGCCTTATCCGTTCGCCACGGCCTCAACCCTGTCGTACAGGCTTTTTCCGCCTGCGCCGAACATGGAAAGGTATTTTTTGTATTCGGCAAGGCGGGATTTCAGGCCGTCTTTCTTGACCTGCTTCGGGTTCTTGACTATCTCGCTCGCCTCCTGCCATATGTTGAGAGCATAGTCGAATATGCACAGCCCGTCGAATGTTTTTTTAAGCTGGGCCTTGTCGACGACGCGGGCCCCCGCGATGATGTCCGCGATCTTGGCTTTCCATTCCGGGCCGAAGTCCTTCACTTCCTCGCGCGCCTTGAACGCCTCCAGGTCCTTCGGAGTGTTCTTGTACTCGCGGAGCATTTCGAAAATCACCGCCGCGTTTTCGCCCTCCAGTTTGTTCGGCTCGGCCGCCTTGGCCGCGGGCTCGGCGTCGATTGCCGGCTTCGGGCGTTTCGCGGGCTTCGGCGCGGAGATTCCGGCGCTTGCGTGGGCGGTGTATTTTTCAAGCAGGGCCTTGTCCTCGAACACCTCGCCCCCGAACGGCAGCAGGTCGGGGTCTATCTTGTCCATCGGCGTGGTGCCGTCCTTCAGGTTTATGATATGCTGCCTGAGCTTCTGCCCTCCGGACAGCTCCTTCATTATCTCGACCGCGTCCTCAGGCAGGGCGATAAATTCGCGGTTGAGCACGGCCAGCCCGGCCTTTATCACGTGAAGCTGGTGGAAGATGTTGATATACCTTTTCCCTATGGCGATCGCCCGCTCGCGCGCCTGGTAGTCGGAAAAGCTGGAATCTTTCGCGTTGTCCGCCATAAGTTTCAAGAAGCGGGCGTTGGCCCGGGTTCTCCCCCTCTGTGTGCTTTCCTAGTTCATCGAAATCAGCACGATCCTGTGCAGTTTTCCGAGCTCTGCGCTGGAAAGATTTATCTTCTCGTCCGGATTATGCATGATTCCGTAGAATTTGCCGTCTATGTCCTCCTTGACGTTCATGATCCTGACTTCCATTTTTTCTTCCGTGTCCTTCAGTATCTGCACGGCGATGTCGCCGGACCGGACGGGCTGGTCCGGATCCGCGAACAGGATGGATCTCATGGGAATTGCGTTGCCGAGGCGCCTCGATGAAAGTTCGAGCGCGTACACGCCGTCGGTCTTCTTCTCGCTCATCGGATAGATAGTGTAGTTCTTGTGCGCCTTTTCGACTATCATGTTCCCGTTCTCCAGCGCCTTCGCGTACACCAGCACCTTGTTGAACTTCACGACCCCGGACGGGGTGTAGACGCTTTCGGTGGTCTTCAGGATGTCGCTCATCTTCGCGATTGAATCGATGGGGTCGTGGCCGTTGCTGATGTAGCGATCCAGGCTCCCGTCCTTCTTCAGCTCGTATATGCGGGTCAGGATTTCCTTCGCCGTCATGCCGAGCGCGCGCGCGATGTTGAACAGCTCCTGCTCGTATATCTCGCGCTGGCCGATTTCGATCCGGTGGTACACGGACAGGGTCAGCCCCGCGGCCTCCGCCACCTCCATGAGGGTCATGTCCTTGTTGCTGCGTATGAAGCGGAGTCCTGCGCCGAATATCTTCAGGCCGTTGTTCTGGTTCAGCTGCACGCGGCGCTCGATTTCCTTTTTCCATGCGGACAGGATCACCTCGTCGTCTTCCTCCTCGGAAATGAATATGTCGGTCATGGAGCAGCCGAGGAAGTTGGCGACCGTTATCATCTGCTCCTGGTCGATTTTGCGGTATCCCTTTTCTATCTTCGAAATCGCGGAAAGGCTGACGTTCAGCTTGTCCGCCAGATCCTGCATGGACTTCCCTGCCATTTTGCGTAGGATTCGTATTTTATTGGGGAAAATTATTTCTTCCATTTTGGAGCTCCTTGTTGTTTGTTTCTGCGTCTGACATCACTATACAAACAACGTTTCCGGATTTCCACAAATTTTTTCATTTTTTCAAAATAAAAATTTTATATCGCAGAATCAAGATGTTGACTATGATAAGTTGATGTTGATTCGGCATGCCGGATGCGCTTTGTTTCGGGAATTGTGGAAAAAGCAGTCTATATTTTGTGCAGGATATGAAATTCTTGCAATTTTTGTGGCGCGGCATTAGCTTTGTGAAAATATTGGAATCGTGAAAAAGGCTGGCTTTGCCCGTCTTTTGAACTCAAGGCTCTAATCGAAAAATATCGGCGGAAGGTAAACCCGTGGAAAACCCGCTGCGAGCGCGTGGGTTTTTACTCTTATTATACGGCCGAAAGTACCTGGGCGGCGGCGGCTTTCGGACGAGCTACAACGTCGCCTTTACCTCTTCTATGTCGAAGCATTCGAGCCGGTCGCCGGTTTCTATGTCATTGAAGTTGTCGAAGCTGATTCCGCATTCGAACCCTGCGCGGACTTCCTTCACGTCGTCCTTCATGCGCTTCAGCTGGGCGAGCTTTCCCTCGTATATCACGACGTCGGAGCGTATCATCCGGACGCCGGAGCCTTTCTTGACGACGCCTTCGGTCACCTTGCATCCCGCGACCTTGGTCTTGCCCGCGTTGAAGGTCTGTATCACGTCGGCGTATCCGACGAACACTTCCTTCATCACCGGGGCGAGAAGGCCGGACATCAGGACCTTCACGTCGTCGATGATGTTGTAGATGATGGAGTAGTACCGGATGTCGACCTCGTCGTGGCGTGCCTGCTCCTTCGCGTTCGCGTTTGCGCGCACGTTGAAGGCGAGTATTACCGCGCCGGTCGTTTTTGCGAGCGTCACGTCCGATTCGTTTATGCCGCCGACGCCGCTGTGCATTACTTTCACCTTGACCTTTTCGGACGGGATTTTAAGTAGGCTGTCGGCGATCGCCTCGGCGCTGCCCTGGGTGTCGGCCTTGATTATCGCCGGCAGGGTTTCGGCCTTGCCCTCCCTGATGTTCATGAACAGCTCCTGCCAGTTGGATTTTGATTTGACCATCTGGCGTTCCTTTTCCTTGCGCCTGCGGTAGTCGGCTACTTCGCGCGCCTTGGCTTCCGATTCGACCACGGCGAAATCGTCGCCCGCGACCGGGGTTCCCTCGAAGCCGAGCACGACCACCGGCTGCGAGGGCAGGGCCTCCTCCACTTTCTTTCCGTATTCGTCGAGGAGTTCGCGCACCTTTCCGACCGAGGATCCGGACACGAATATGTCGCCCTTCTTCAGGCGCCCCTTCTGTATCAGGACGGTTGAGGTTGAGCCGCGTCCCTGTTCCATCTTGGCCTCGATGACCGCGCCGCGCGCCTCGCCGGATATGTCGCCGGTCAGCTCCAGCATGTCCGCCTGCAGCAGGATCAGCTCCTCCAGCTTGCCGATGTTCAGCTTCTGCTTGGCCGATATTTCCACGTCCAGCACCGTGCCGCCGTGCTTTTCCACGACTATGCCGTGCTGCAGCAGGTCCATTCGCACCTTTTCCGGATTCGCCTCCGGCAGGTCGATTTTGTTGATTGCGACGATGATGGGAACGTTCGCGGCTTTTGCGTGGTTGATTGCCTCGATCGTCTGCGGCATTATGGAATCGTTGGCCGCGACGACCAGTATGACGATGTCGGTTATGCTGGCCCCCCTTGCGCGCATGGAGGAGAATGCCTCGTGCCCCGGGGTGTCGATGAAGGTTATCTTGCGTCCGCCCTTGGTCGTTATCTGGTAGGCGCCGATGTGCTGCGTTATTCCGCCGGCCTCGCCTGCCGCGACGTTGGTTTCGCGGAATACGTCCAAAAGCGAGGTCTTTCCGTGGTCGACGTGCCCCATGACGGTCACGACCGGCGGCCGCGCCACCAGCTGCGCGTTGGCGTTGTCTTCCTTCAGTATGTCGGTTTCGATGTCGGAATCAAGGACGCGCTTCACCGTGTGCCCGAATTCCATGACGACCAGCTCGGCCGTGTCGGCGTCGATTATCTGGTTGATGGTTGCCATTATGCCCAGCTTCATCATGGCCTTGACCACGTCGGAGGATTTTTCGGCCATGCGGTTGGAGAGCTCCTTTACCGAAATCGTTTCCGGGAGGATGACCTCGCGGTACGTCTTCGCGGCTTCCTTCGGCTCCTGGCGCTCGATGAACTTGCGGTAGTTTTTCTCCTTCTGCCGCTTTATCGATGCGAACGAGCGCCGCCGCGAGCGCATGCCCACGAAATCCATGGCGGAGTTGAGCGATTCGGACGGGGCGGAGCCCGCGTCGTCGCCGGCATATTCGGCGTCGAGGTCGCTCGAGGAGACTATTACGTTCGAGAAGTTTATCTTCCGGTCGGCGTATGGCGAAAGCTTGCGCCGCCCCTTCGCATCCGATTCGAAGGCCTTCTTTTTCCTTGCCCTTTCCTCGTCGTCGTACGCGTCGCGGTTTTTCCTGGATTTTCCGGCCTCTAGGGCCTCGTCGGACGGCTTCTTGGCCTCCGCCTGCTCGCGCTCGGCTTTCGCGATAAGGGCCTGCCGCTCGCGCTCCGCCTCGCTCATCTTCAGGCTTTCGGCCTCGGACTTCTGCTCGAACTTCTTCGCGTTCTCGAGTATCGACTTCAGCTTGTCCGTGTTCTGGCTTGCCTGTCCGGAGGACTCTGGTGTGCTGGAGGCTTCCGCGCCGCCGAACACGCGCCGCTTCTTGATTACCTCGACCTTTATTCCGCCGGAGGACTGGGAGGGGCTTTTGACGCCCAGTTTCAATGTCAGTTTTTCAGCCATAAGCATCTCCTAGCTCGTAAAAATCCTGCGGCGTGCGCGGCGGGTTTTTACTCGTTGTTTCCTGATCCAAGAATATCGGCTTCGGCCCCGGTATTTTTGGATTGCTTGTTTTCCTGGTCTTTCTTTTCTTCGGCGAACCAATGCTCGCGCGCCTTCATCACTATTTTTTCCGCCTCGTCCGCGGGCATAGTTTCCTCGCCGGCGATTTCGCGGAGCTCGTCCGAGGCCAGGTCGGCCAGGTTGTCCAGCGTTTTTACGCCGGCCTCGCCCAGCTTCAGTATCGTTTCCTGCGCCATTCCCTCGAACATGCGGAGCTCGTCCGAAATGCCGAGCTTGTTCGCTTCCGTGACGAACTTTTCCTTCTCGCGCTCCAGGTATGCCTTCGCGCGGATCTGCAGCTCGGAGGCGAGCCCTTCGTCGAAGCCCTCTATGGCCTTCAGCTCGGATAGCTCGACCATTGCGACGTCCTCGACCGATCCGAATCCCTCGACGACCAGCAGGTGCGCGATGACGTCGTCGATGTCGAGCGCCGCGATGAATTTCTCGGTTCGCTCCTTGATGTCCTTCTGGCGCTTCTCGCTCGACTGGTCCTCGCTCATGACGTCGATTCCCCAGCCCAGCAGCTGGGATGCGAGGCGCACGTTCTGCCCGTGGCGGCCTATGGCGAGCGAAAGCTGGTCGTCCTCGACCACCGCGTCGATTTTCTTCGCCTCCTCGTCGACTATGACCTTCGACACCTTCGCCGGGGACAGAGCGTCGACGGCCAGCGCGGCGACGTTCGGCGTCCATTCGATGACGTCGATTTTTTCGCCGGCCAGCTCGTTTACTATGTTCTGTATGCGGCTGCCCTTGGTGCCGACCGCGGCGCCGACCGGGTCGACCGAGCTGTCGTGGGACATGACCGCGACCTTAGCGCGGCTGCCCGGATCGCGCGCGACGGCCTTCACCTCGACCACGCCCTCGTACACCTCCGGTATTTCTGCCTTGAACAGCTCGGCCAGGAACTGCGGGTGGGAGCGGGTAAGGAACACCTGGGGCCCGTTGTTGTCGCGCCTGACTTCCAGGACGAGCGCGCGTACCCGGTCGCCTAGGTGCAGGTTTTCGCGCGGTATGGTTTCGCTCCGGCGGATAAGTCCCTCGGCCTTTCCGTTGATGTCGATTGCGACCGATCCGTACTCGACCCGCTTCACGATTCCGTTGATTATGGTGTTCGTCTTGTCCTCGAACTCGGCGAACTCCTTCTCCTTTTCGGCGGCCTTTATCTTGGAAAGGACTATCTGGCGCACGGACTGGAAGTTGCTGCGGCCGAAATCCACCGGCAGCAGCTCCTCGTCGATATGCGAGCCTATCTCCAGGCTTTCGTCCCGCTTTTTCGCATCGGCCAGCTTCATCATCTTGTTGCTGTCGAATTCTATTTCAACGCCCTCTTCGTCGAACATCTTTTCCTCTCCGACGACGGTGGTGCGCTTGAATATCGCTATCGTTCCGTCCTTCCGATCGATGGTCGCCACGATGTCGTAGTCGTATCCGTACTTGTTTTTCGCGACCTTTTCGACCGCGGATTCAAGCGCCGTGAACACTATTTCCGGCGATATGTTTTTTTCCACGGACACGCTGTTCGCGATTGCGACCAGCTCGGGGCGCGGCGTCGACAATTTCTGGATCATTTTGTCTTCCTTTCTTTTTTATTGTCGTTTAATATTTTCTTGAAGCTGTCGTCGGAGAAGCGCAGCTTAGCCTTCTGCACGTCGCCGAATTCGAAGGTGATAAGGTTTTTCAGGCCGTCGGCCTCGGTTTCCATGCATATGGTTTCGCCCTTTGCCGACACTATTTTCCCGACCAGTCTTTTTTTGCGTATGCCGCCGTCGATTGCGCCGGAGGGAAGGAGTATAGGCTCCTTCAGCTCGACTTTGGCCTCGCGTCCGGCGAAGCGGGCGTAGTCGGCGGGCTTTGCGAGCGGGCGTTCTATGCCGGCCGATCCGACCTCCAGCAGGTATTTTTCCTGTATCAGGTCCTCGACGTCTAGGTTCGCGGAAAACGCCTTCGATGCCTTCTCGCACTCCCCTATCGTGGGCGTGGAGCCGTCCAGGCGTTCCAATAGTATCCGCAGCACGCGGCCGGAATAGGCGGCCTC
>JAISNH010000111.1 GCA_031276335.1 Rickettsiales bacterium | reverse complement strand
CGGGAACGTCGTTCGCGTTCAGCATTTCGATCGCGGCCAGCACCTTCGCCTTCGTCAGCCCGGCCGTGCCGGCGGCTATGCTTTCCGTCGCGGCCGCAAGCTCAGCGATTATAAGCTCGTCGCTCTTGCGCCCCAGCGCGTACGCGCCGGCCGAGGCCACGACGCGCCTTTCGTCGATATTGGTCTTCAGCTCGTCAAGCTCGTCGACCCAGTCGCCCGCGTAGAAATCCTGCAGAACGCATTCGACGGGCGTGTGGTTCAGGTTCATTACAGGAATAAGGCCGTGGCGCTCCTTGGTTCCGGCGGTGCCCTTCCCTATTTTCTGGAAGGTGGTCGAACTGCCCCTTACGTCGCTTTTGGTGCGGACGGTGGAGCGGAGCTTCGTTCCGGTCTGCTGGAAGGCAAGATGTACTTCGGCTTCGAACTGCTTTATAAAAGATTGGTCAATTGCCATAAAATCTCCTTCAAATCGAATCCTGCCGAGCCGCAAGGCTCCTGCCGGTTCGATTCATACAATTGTGTAAAAAACTCGGGGAAACCCCGATTTTTCCACGGGTTGCTATTCAGTGGGTTGGTGGGCACGGAAATCCGTGTTGTCCCGCGGCCGGAGCCGCAAAGGGGCGCGCACTACATGAACGCGTTGTCCCTAAATTCAAATCCCCCCTGTTTCCAGAGGGGCAAAAGTATAATCAGCTATAATTCCCGCGCCTATTTCCGTCCCTGTATCACGATCGGGGCGAATCCCTTCATCAATCCGTACATCGAGGTAAGGGTGAACAGCACCGACATGAACTCCAGCAGGAATATTTCGCCAGACGCCCGGGCGAGCCGCAGCGACGCTCCGCTCGTGCCCGCTATGTTGGCATAGAACAGCCCGCCGAACAACGCCGCGACGATAAGCGATATCGCGACCTGCTTCTTCAGGCTTCTCTTCAATAACCTCGGAAACGGTATGCCCTTGCCGATCATTATCACGACCTTCAGCAGCAGGACGGCGATCAAAACCGGCACGAACAGCTGCACGGTCATGAACACCGCGTCTATAACCCCTATGGTCATGATCTCCAGCGGGTGTATCGAAAAGCCGATGCGCTTGTAGACGTCGAGCTCGCGCAGGAACGAGGAAACGAACGCCGAGATCACGACTATGGACAGCCACACGCTGAGGAATTTCTTCGTGTGGTGATAGAAAAATCCCAGCCAGGTGCCGGACATCGAATTTCTTTTGAAAATCTCACGTCCGCCCTTGCCGGGACTTACAACAACTCTTGAAGCTTTTACTTCTTTTTCGCTACTTTTTTTTTTGCCGTTTTCTTGGCGACCGGCTTTTTCACGGACGCGGAAGTCTTCGCGACGGCCTTCTTTATGACCACCTTCTTCGGGGCGGCCTTCTTGACTACTATCTTCTTCTTCGCGGGCGCCTTTTTGGCCACGACCTTCTTCACCACCTTTTTGGCGGGAGCTTTTTTGGCAACCGTCTTCTTCGGGGCTACTTTCTTAACTGGAGCCTTTTTGGCGACCGGCTTCTTGACAGCTGCTTTCTTAGCAGGAGCCTTTTTGGCCGGAGCTTTCTTCGTCGTCGGTTTTTTAATTATACTTTTAAACATCGTTCTCTCCTTATTAAAAACAAAAGACAGCCTCATTATACCATTAAAAAAGACATACTGCAATAGAAAATGAATAAAAAAGATAAAAAAATCCAAAAAATTTCATTGGCCGCCGTAAAGCGTTTTGAATCCGTCGTCGACCTTCCGGATGAAATCCTTGTCGCCGTCGCGCCAGTAGCGCGGATCGCGCATCATATCCCTCAGCTTCGCTTCGCTCGGCGCCTCTGGGGATGCCGCGCCAGCCCCGAGCACGCCGGGCTCGCCCGCGCCCATCATGTTGTAAAGCGCGATGACGCCTAGGTAGGACGAACTGAGCGTCGAGTAAATCTCCTCCGGCAGATTTTTTTCCGCCCACAGCGATATCTGCCTCGCGATCTCGTCGAAGCGTTCCTCGCCGCCGAAGTGTTCCTCCAAGCGCTCCAAGTCGCGGCATTCGAGGATGCCGCCGATCATGCCCTCTATCGCCGGCACTACCACGTCGGCGCCGATGTCGTAGACCAGCTGCGCCTGCGCGTTCGTGAATCCCGCCGCCTTCAGCCGCTCGTTCAGGACGTCGCTTACGCGGAGTGCCTTGTGCTTCAGCACTATGTCGTAGGCCTCGGATGCGCCGCCGGTACGAAGCGCGATGTCAAGGACGTTGCCCCCCGCGGCCTTCTGGCGGGAAAGCGCGCCCAGCTTCCTTTCCAGCTCGGCATACGACTTCAGGAGCTCCGGCACCTTCAGCGCGCCGCCTGCGGCGTCCCAGAATTTTTCCGGTATGCTTTCCGGGCGGGACGAAGGGGGCGAAGCCGACCCCTCCGCATCGCCACCCCCGACCTCCGCGGGGGAAGAATCCTTCTCCGCGGTTTCCTTATCAAAATTTTTCATGCTCGAATACTCCATGCTTGCTTGTTCCACATTCAGTTAAAAAAACACATATCCGCCGACGGCGGGCTTTTCCGCGCCGGCGATTTTCCCGACCGCCCTTTCGAACCGCATCGCGCCGTTCACGCTGTCGGCAAGACGACCCTCCAGCGCGCGGCGGGCCACGCGGAGGCAGACCCGGAATTCCGGCGACGAGAAATCCACGCCGTCCATCGCCCTCGCGTCGCGCCAGCAGGAAAATTCGCGCGCGTCGGCAAGTATCCCGACAATGCCGACGGCGCCGTCGATTTCCCGCTCGTACAGGAACCGGTTCAGGAGCATGCTCGCGAACGCCTCCAGCAGCGCCGGATTGTCCGCGCCCACGCTCATCAGCAGCGTCTTTGCGAACACGGCGACGGACGGCGCGTGCCTTGCCAGCGCGGCGGCGCGGATCTGCGCCTCCCTTTCTCCGAATGCCATCACGAACCTCCCGATATCTTGTCTTCTATCCTGAGCAGGTGGGCGGTCAGACGGTTTTCGACATCCTTTATATATGATATCGAGGCGTAGTTCACCGCGACGTCCACGCGCAGGGTCGCGACGTTTCCCATTATCGAGATTATGTCCTTCTGCACCTTTTTCTCGTTGTCCTTGATGCATTTTTCCAGATAGCCGATATGGTTCCGGACAATCCAGAACATACCCATGAATACGGGTATTTCGACCACGCTTATCCACCAGGACAGGCTAATAGCGTTTTCCATTCAAAACACCTTTATTATTGAAAATTAAAAAATCCCCTCGAAAGGGGAAGGAGAG